>JBLMVT010000504.1:0-5023 GCA_050256835.1 Betaproteobacteria bacterium
CATGTCGATGGCGCGCAGCGCGTCCTCGCGCGTGTCGACGGCATCGCCGAGACCGCCGCCAGTGCGGCGCCGCGCCGACGCCGATTCCGCGGCCTCTCCCTCCGCCTCGGCCTGCTCGCCGGCCTCGACGCCCGCTCCGGCGTCGCCCGGCAGCAGCGCCTGCAGGTCGCGCAAGGCGCCACGCAGGTCGTCGAATCCCGGCGCGCGCTCGTAGCCGACGCGCTCGCGCATCAGTTCGGTGATCGACTGCAGGCGCTCGATCGAGAGGCCAGCGAGCTGGCGCAGCGACGGATCCTCGAGCGAGGCGTCGGCCAGCATCTGCTCGATCTGCCCGCGCGTCGGCGGCGATTCGTCGTCGCGCGGGCTCAGGTGCTCGAGCGCGATCTCGATGTCGCGCCCGCGCAGCTCGCCGATGGCACGCGAGCTCAGGATCGAGGCGCCGCGCATGTCGCCGAGCAGGCCTTCGGCGCCGCCCATGGCCTCGAGCGCGTTGATGCGCGCGTAGGCGTCGCCGTCGTCCGGATCGGGGCGCGGATGCAGTTCGTCCCAGTAGCGCTCGAGCAGGCCATGGATCAGGCGCAGGCTGTCGGGCAGGCTGCCCCAGCCGTCGATGGCCATGCGCGCACGCGTCCACAGGATGGCGACGCGCAGGTCACGCGTGCGCTCGAACAGCGACTGCGCCTTCGCGTCGACGGCGCGCCAGTCGGGTGGCTCGGCGGGCGCGAACTGCGTCTCGGGC
Source organism: Betaproteobacteria bacterium (assembly GCA_050256835.1). Lineage (GTDB taxonomy): Bacteria > Pseudomonadota > Gammaproteobacteria > Burkholderiales > Burkholderiaceae_C > JAMHWF01. The sequence goes on from JBLMVT010000504.1 coordinate 740, forward strand.
TTGCCGGCCGCGGCCTGCGTCAGCTCGAGGAAGTCGTTGTCGTATTCGAGATCCTCGCCGCAGGCATCGCCGTCGAGGGGCTGAAGCCATGTGTCGACGATCGTCGGCTCGCCGCCGGCCTCCATCTGCCCGCTCTCAGCGTCATCCATCGGTGCTCTTGTCGTCGCGGCCATCCGACGCGAGCCCACGACGGGCGACGGGGAGGCGATCGCAGTGCGCGAGGTTCTATAGCGACTCGCCGGCAAAGTCAATTCACCCGTACCCGCTCCGCAGCGAACGCGCCTGCGACCGCCGGCTAGCGTTTCCACCACTGGTCGCGTCGTCGCCGCCTCTTAATATCAGTCATTGCATATATCAAGATAGATGACCCGAGGAGACCGCTTGGCCGCGCCGGACGACCCCCATCCGCCCCCGGGCTCCGGCGCCGGCCGCCTGCGCAAGGCGCCGGAGCACTTCCTCGACGCCGATGGGATCCGCACCGCCGCCGCCGAGGCCCGCGCCGGTCGGCGCGACTTCATCCGTCGCGCCTTCGCGGCCGCGGCGGCGGTGGCGGCGACCGACGCCGCGCGGGCCCAGCCCGCGGCGAGCGCCGCCGGTGACCCCGCCATCCTCACCCTGCCCGAACACGGCAAGGCGCTCGGTCAGGGCGTCGCCAGCGAACCCTACGGCAAGCCCTCGAAGTACGAGGCCAATGTGCGGCGCCGGCAGAGCCCGGGCCTGTCGCAGACGACCCAGGCCTCGGTCGCCTTCGCGCCGCTGCAGTCCCTGTTCGGCATCGTCACGCCCAGCGGCCTGCACTTCGAGCGCCATCACGCGGGCTGGTGGGACATCGATCCGACGCAGCACCGGCTGCTGGTGCACGGCGCCGACGAGACGCTGCTGGCGCGGCCGCGCGTCTTCACGATGGACGAGCTGATGCGCCTGCCCTCGGTGTCGCGCTTCCACTTCGTCGAGTGCGGCGCCAACTCCAGCATGGAGTGGGGCAACGTCGCCGTGCCGACCGTGCAGTACACGCACGGCATGTTGTCGTGCAGCGAGTTCACCGGCGTGCCGCTCAAGCTGCTGCTCGAAATGTGCGGCGTCGACGCCAGGCGCGGCCGCTTCGTGCTCGCCGAGGGCGCCGACGGCTCCAGCCTGACGCGCACCATCCCGATGGCGCTGATCGAAAGCGGCGAGGTGCTCGTCGCCTGGGGCCAGAACGGCGAGATGCTGCGCCCGCAGCAGGGCTACCCGCTGCGGCTCGTGGTGCCCGGCGTGCAGGGCGTCAGCTGGGTCAAGTACCTGCGCCGCATCAAGGTCGGCGACCAGCCGTTCGGCACCAAGGACGAGGTGCTCGGCTACGTCGACCTGATGCCCGACGGCCAGCTGCGCCAGTACACCAGCACGATGGAGGTGAAGAGCGTCGTTACCACGCCCTCGGGCGGCCAGGTGCTGCTCGACCGCGGCTACTACGCGGTCTCCGGCCTGGCCTGGTCGGGCCGCGGCGCGATCCGCAGGGTCGACGTGTCGGTCGACGGCGGGCGCAACTGGCACGAGGCGCGGCTGCAGGCGCCGGTGATGAGCAAGTGCCTGACGCGCTTCTCGCTCGACTGGAGCTGGGACGGCCGGCCCGCGCTGGTGCAAAGCCGCGCGACCGACGAGACCGGGCAGGTGCAGCCGACCCACGCCGAGCTGCGCGCCGTGCGCGGCACGCGCTCGATCTACCACAACAACGCGATCCAGACCTGGCTGGTCCAGGCGAACGGCGAGGTGAGGAATGTCCAGCTGGCGTGACCTCGGCGCCCCGGCGCTCGCCGCGCTGCTGGCGGCCGGGTCGGCTGCGGCCGCTCCCGCCTACGACGGGATCGGCCGCCCGGCCACCGGGCCCGAGATCGCCGCCTGGAACATCGACGTGCGGCCCGACTTCCAGGGTCTGCCCAAGGGCTCGGGCAGCGTCGCGCAGGGCCAGGTCGTGTGGGAAGGCAAGTGCGCGAGCTGCCACGGCATCTTCGGCGAGTCGCGCGACGTGTTCACGCCGATCGTCGGCGGCACCACTGCGGAGGACATGAAGACCGGCCATGCCGCGCGGCTGCAGGACCCGACCTACCCCGGACGGACGGCGATGATGAAGCTGTCGACGCTGTCGACGCTGTGGGACTTCATCAGCCGTGCGATGCCGTGGACGGCGCCGAAGTCGCTGAGCCACGACGAGGTCTACGCGGTGGTCGCCTACATCCTCAACCTCGCCAATGTCGTGCCCCAAGACTTCACGCTGTCCGACCGCAACATCGCCGAGGTCCAGCAGCGCCTGCCCAACCGCAACGGCATGACGACGAAGCACGCCCTGTGGCCGGGTCGGGACCTGGGCGGCACCGACCGGCCGGACGTGCAGGGCAGCAGCTGCATGAAGGATTGCGCGGTCGAGCCCCGCATCGCGTCCTCGCTGCCCGACTTCGCGCGCAACGCCAACGGCAACCTGGCTCAACAGAACCGACTCGTCGGCGCACAGCTCGGCGCCGACACCTCACGGCCTGCTGCAACGGCGGCGCCCGGTTCGGCGGCAGCCCGCGCGGCAGCCCAGGCAGCGGCACGCGGCACCGAACCCGCCGCGCCGCACGGTAACGGCGTCGCGCTGCTGAAGAGTCACGGCTGCGTCGCCTGCCACGGCATCGCGAGCAGGATCGTCGGCCCGGCGCTGCGCGACGTGGCCAACAAGGTTGCCGGCCGCGCCGATGCCGTGCCCTACCTCGTCGGCCGCATCCGCTCCGGCGGATCGGGCACCTGGGGCAGCGTGCCGATGCCGCCGCAGACGCTGTCCGACGCAGACGCCACAGCGATCGCGCAATGGATCGCCGCCGGCGCGCAACCGTGACCCTCCCTTTCCAACCAGGAGTCCACTCCATGCTCGATCGTCGTCGAATGCTGGCGCGCTGCGCCGCGCTGGCCGGCCTGCTGGCCGGCGCCGGATTCTTGCCCGCACGTGCCGCCGCCGCCTGGAACCAGGCCGCCTTCGAGGCCAAGACCATGGCCGCCGCGCTGAAGGCGCTCGGCGCCGCCGCGCCGGCCGAGAGCAAGGACGTGACGCTCACCGGCCCCGACATCGCCGAGAACGGCGCCGTCGTGCCGGTCGCCGTGTCGACCACGCTGCCCGGCGTGACGCGGCTGCTCGTCCTGGTCGAGAAGAATCCGGCCGTGCTGTCGGCCGCCTTCGACGTCACCGACGCCGTCGAGCCCAGCTTCGCGACGCGCGTGAAGATGGGCCAGACCTCCAACGTGTTCGGAGTCGCGCTGCTGGCCGATGGCAGAGTGCTGTTCGCGCACAAGGAGATCAAGGTGACACTCGGCGGCTGCGGCGGCTGAAGCCCCACGCCGGCTCGACCCGCCGGCGATTACGTACATTCGCCTCTCAGGAGATTTTTCATGGCAGACCCGATGCGAATCCGCGCCCAGGCCGCCGGCGACAAGGCCGTCGTGCGCGTGCTGATGAGCCACGAGATGGAGACCGGCCAGCGCAAGGACGCGGCCGGCAAGACGATCCCCGCCTGGTTCATCCAGGCGGTCAGTGCCGCGCTGAACGGCAAGACGGTGATGACCGCGCAGTGGGGCCCGTCGATCGCGAAGAACCCCTACCTGCAGTTCGACATCAAGGGCGCCAAGGCGGGCGACAAGGTCAGCATCAGCTGGACCGACAGCAGGGGCGACAAGCGCACCGACGAGGCCACGGTCTCCTGACCACCCAGAAATCACACTTGCGCGAGGAGACCGCATGCGAGCCACCCTTCGAACGACCCTGGCCGCCGCCGTGCTGGCGGCCGCGGCGTGCCCCGGCGCCTGGGCGCAGAAGAGCACCGCCGACAGCATCGCCGAATACCGCGCGATGCTCGCCGAGGGCAACCCCGCCGAGCTGTTCGAGGCCAAGGGCGAGGAGCTGTGGAAGACGCCGCGCGGGCCGAAGCACGCCTCGCTCGAGCGCTGCGACCTCGGGCTCGGAGCCGGAGTGGTCAAGGGCGCGTGGGTGCAGTTGCCGCGCTGGTTCGCCGACACGCAGCGAGTGCAGGACCTCGAGTCGCGGCTGCTGACCTGCATGGAGACGCTGCAGGGCATCCCCGCCGCCGAGGTCGCGGCCACGCCATTCGGCAAGGGCGAGCAGAAGACGATGGAGGCGCTGGCGGCGTGGATCTCGGCGCAGTCGCACGGCATGCGGGTCGCCGTGCCGCAGTCGCACCCGCAGGAGCAGCGCATGTACCGGCTCGGCGAACGCCTGTTCTATTACCGCGCCGGCCCGTACGACTTCGCCTGCGCGAC
>JBLMVT010000505.1:0-8888 GCA_050256835.1 Betaproteobacteria bacterium
GCGCCGACCAGGCCCTCGCGCGGCCCGGCCGCCTCGGCCAGGCGCAGCGCACGCCGGCGCGTGCCGAGCGCCGGCGCGACGAGCAGCGGCGCGAGCGCGAGCTTGAGCGCCGGCGTCACGGCGCGTCAGAACCTGGAGAAGTCGGGCGCGCGCTTCTGGAAGAACGCGCTGAACGCCTCCTGCGCCTCCGGGCTGCGCAGCCGCGCGGCGAACACCGCGCCCTCGGCGGCGATGGTGTCGAGCAGCATCGCCTCGTCGAGCCCGCGGCGGATCAGCTGCTTGGTCTGCGCCACGGCGCCGGGCGGCAGCGCATTGAAGCGCTCGGCGACGCGGCGCGCGTGGCTCACCACCTCGCCGGCCGGCAGCACGGCGTTGGCGATGCCGCACTCGACCGCGTCGGCGGCGGTGAAGGGCTCGCCGAGCAGCAGCTTCTCGGCCGCGCGCGCCCGGCCCATCAGCAACGGCACGACCAGGCTGGAGGCGAACTCGGGCACCAGCCCGAGGCCGACGAAGGGCATCGCCAGCCGCGCCTCGTCGGACACGTAGACGAGGTCGCAGTGCAGCAGCAGCGTCGTGCCGATGCCGATGGCCGTGCCGGTGACGGCGGCGACCACCGGCTTGTCGATGCCGATCAGCGCGCGCATGAAGGCGAACACCGGCGAGTCGGCCGAATCGCTGCCCTGCCCGGGCGGGCGCTGCATGAAGTCCTCGATGTCGTTGCCCGAGGTGAAGACGCCGGGCTGGCCGGTGATCAGCACCGCGCGCACGGCAGCGTCGGCCTGCGCCGCGGCGAGCGCGTCGGCCATCGCCCGGTACATCGCGACGGTGATGGCGTTCTTCTTCTCCGGGCGCGCGATCTCGATCGTCGCGACCCCGTTGACGATGCCGCTGCGGATGGTCATGGCCATCTCCTTCAGACGCGTTCGAAGATGCCGGCCGCGCCCTGGCCGGTGCCGACGCACATCGTCACCATGCCGTACTTCAGCTTGCGGCGGCGCAGCGCGTGCACGACGGTGGCCGAGCGGATCGCGCCGGTCGCGCCCAGCGGGTGGCCGAGCGCGATCGCGCCGCCCATCGGGTTGACCCTGGCGCGGTCGAGCGCCAGCGTGTCCAGCACCGCCAGCGACTGCGCGGCGAAGGCCTCGTTCAGCTCGATCCAGTCGAGGTCGGCCAACTGGAGACCCGCCGCGCGCAGTGCGGCGGGAATGGCCTCGATCGGGCCGATGCCCATGATCTGCGGCGGCACGCCCTTGATCGCGAACGAGACGAAGCGCGCCAGCGGCGTCAGGCCGAAGCGTTTCACCGCCGCTTCCGAGGCGAGGATCAGGCAGCCCGCGCCGTCGCTCGTCTGCGAGCTGTTGCCGGCGGTGACGCTGCCCATTCCCGTCGGCTTGCCCGACGAATCCCGGGTCGCGGCAAACACGGGCTTGAGCTTCGCCAGCCCTTCGAGCGAGGTGTCCTTGCGCGGGCCCTCGTCCTGCGCGACCGTGCGCGTGCTCGCGCGCACGGAGCCGTCGTCGAGGTCGGGCACGCGGTCGACGACGTCGACCGGCGTCGTCTCGTCGGCGAACTCGCCCGCCGCCTGCGCGGCCAGCGCGCGCCGGTGCGACTCGAGCGCGAACGCATCCTGCGCCTCGCGGCTCACCTTCCACTGCGCGGCGACCTTCTCCGCCGTGAGGCCCATGCCGTAGGCGATGCCGACGTTCTCGTCGCGCGCGAACACGCGCGGGTTGAACGACGGCTTGTTGCCGCTCATCGGCACCATGCTCATCGACTCGGCGCCGCCGGCGATCAGCACGTCGGCCTCGCCGACGCGGATGCGGTCGGCGGCCATCTGCACGGCGGTCAGCCCCGAGGCGCAGAAGCGGTTCACCGTCACGCCGCCGACCGAGTCCGGCAGCCCGGCGAGCAGCGCCGCGATGCGTGCCATGTTGAGCCCCTGCTCGGCCTCGGGCATGGCGCAGCCGACGATCGCATCCTCGATCGCCTTCGGGTCGAGCGAAGGCACCTGCTTCAGCGCGCCGTGGATCGCGGCGATCAGCAGGTCGTCGGGCCGCGTGTGACGGAACACGCCGCGCGGCGCCTTGCCGATCGGCGTGCGGGTGGCGGCGACGATGTAGGCGTCTTGCACTTGCTTGGTCATGGTGTTTCCTTGTCTTGCTCCCTCCCCTCCGGGGGAGGGAGGTCCCTTCAGTTGCGCACCGGCTTGCCGGTGTTGAGCATGCCCATCACGCGCTCCTGGGTCTTCGGGTGTTCGAGCAGCGAGCAGAAGTGCCTGCGCTCGAGCGCCATCAGGTACTCCTCGTTGACGAGCGTTCCGGCGTCGACGTCGCCGCCGCAGACCACGTCGGCGATCAGGCTGGCGATGTGGAAGTCGTGCGCGCTGGCGAATCCGCCGTCGCGCAGGTTGACGAGCTGGCCCTGGATCGTCGCCTTCGCGTCGCGGCCGGCGACCGGGAACGCTCGCCGCTCGGGCGCGCGCCAGCCGCTCGCCGCCATCGCCCGGGCCTGCGCGACGGCGACGTACAGCAGCTCGTCCTTGTGCGGCACGATGACGTCGCCGTCCAGCAGATAGCCCAGCCTGCGGCTCTCGAGCGCGCTGGTGCCGACCTTGGCCATCGCCGCGGCGGTGAAGCCCTCGCGCAGGAAGGCGAGCAGGTCGGCCTGCGCGCCGCCGGCGCCGGCCATCTCGGCGGCGCGCCGCGCGATGTAGGTGAGCCCGCCGCCGCCCGGGATCAGCCCCACGCCCACCTCGACCAGCCCGATGTAGCTCTCCATCGCGGCGACGCGCCTGGCGCAGTGCACCGCGATCTCGCAGCCACCGCCGAGCGCCATGCCGCGGATCGCGGCCACGGTCGGGACGTTCGAATAGCGCAGCGCCAGCATCGCCTCCTGCAGCTTCTTCTCCTCGACGCCGATCGCCTTCGCGCCGCCCTTCATGAAGGTCGGCAGCATCGCCTGCAGGTCGGCGCCATAGGAGAACGGCTCGTCGGGCGACCAGATCACCAGCCCGTCGAAGCGCTCCTCGGCGAGCGCCAGGCCGCGCAGCAGGCCCTCGATCACGCCCGGGCCGATCGCGTGGACCTTGGTGCGGATCGAGGCGATCAGCACCGCGTCGTCGAGCGTCCACAGGCGGATCGACTCGTCCTCGTGCAAGGTCGTGCCGGCGCTCTTCGGGTCGGGGCCGGCCGCCCCCAGCACGTTCTCGCGGAAGAACTGCCGGCGGTAGACCGGCAGGTCGCGCAGCGGCAGGTAGCGGCCCTCGGCCGCGCTCCACGAGCCGTCGGCCGTGTGCACCCCGTCGCGGCCGTCGAACACCCAGGCGGGCAGCGGCGCCTTGCACAGCGCCTTGCCGGCTTCGACGTCCTCCTGCACCCACTGCGCGACCTGCTTCCAGCCGGCCGCCTGCCACAGCTCGAACGGCCCCTGGCTCATTCCGAAGCCCCAGCGCATCGCGAAGTCGACGTCGCGCGCGCTGTCGGCGATGTCGGCCAGGTGCACCGCGACGTAGTGGAACGAGTCGCGCAGGATCGCCCACACGAACTGCGCCTGCGGGTTGGTCGACTGGCGCAGCAGCGCGAGCCTCTCGGCCGGCGGCTTCTTGAGGATGCGCGCCACGGTCTCGTCGGCCTTGGCGCCGGCGGGAACGTACTCGCCCTTGGCCGGGTCGAGGCGCAGGATGTCCTTGCCCACCTTCTTGAAGAAGCCCGCGCCGGTCTTCTGGCCGAGCGCGCCCTGCTCGATCAGCTTCGCCAGCACCGGCGGCGTCGCGTAGCTCGGGAAGAACGGGTCGCCGGCGAGGTTGTCCTGCAACGTCTTGATGACGTGCGCCATCGTGTCCAGGCCCACCACGTCGGCGGTGCGGAAGGTGCCCGAGCTGGCGCGGCCCATCTTCTTGCCGGTGAGGTCGTCGACGACGTCGTAGCTCAGCCCGAACTTCTGGGCCTCGGCCATCGTGGCCAGCATGCCGGCGATGCCGACGCGGTTGGCGATGAAGTTGGGCGTGTCCTTGGCGCGCACCACGCTCTTGCCCAGGCTCGTGGTGACGAAGGTCTCGAGCTGGTCGAGGATCGCGGGTTCGGTCGCCGGCGTCGGGATCAGCTCCACGAGCGCCATGTAGCGCGGCGGGTTGAAGAAGTGGATGCCGCAAAAGCGCGGCCGGATCGCCTCGGGCAGCGCCTCGGACAGCTTGGTGATCGACAGCCCCGAGGTGTTGGACGCGACGATCGCATGCGGCGCGACGTGCGGCGCGACCTTGCGGTACAGGTCGAGCTTCCAGTCCATGCGCTCGGCGATCGCCTCGATCACGAGGTCGCAACCGGCGAGCAGCGCGAGGTCGTCGTCGTAGTTGGCCGCGCGGATCAGCGCCGCGTCCTCGACCAGGCCGAGCGGCGCGGGCTTGAGCTTCTTCAGGTTGTCGATCGCCTTCGCGACGATCCCGTTCTTCGCGCCTTCCTTCGCGGGAAGGTCGAACAGCACGACCGGCACCTTGACGTTGACCAGGTGCGCGGCGATCTGCGCGCCCATCACGCCGGCGCCGAGCACGGCGACCTTGCGGACGTTGAATCGGTTCATGCGGACCTCACTCCTTCACTCGACCCGTTGCCAGGTCTGGTTGCGATAGAACGGCCCGATGTAGCCGCGCACCTCGAGCGTCTTGCCGCCGTCCTTGGGCGTAAGCCGCACGCGGTAGGTCTTGCCGTTGTTCGGGTCGAGGATGCTGCCGCCGTCCCAGTACGCCTCGTCGGCGTGCTTCGTCACGCCTTCGAGGATCGTCATGCCGAGCACCGGCTGGTCCTTGCGGGCATCGCTGCATTTGTCGCACTTCGCGTCGTGCTTGGCCGGGTCGAGCAGCTTCTCGACCTTGCCCGAAAGCACGCCACCGGCATCGACGATGCGCACGTACGACTTCTCCTTCTTGGTCTCGTCGTCGATCGTCTTCCACAGGCCCGCCGGGGTGACGGCCTGGGCATGGACGAGCGTGGCCGCGACCACGGCGAGCAGCGCGAACCAGGTCTTCTTCATGGTCACCTCCCTTGCCTCAGAACAGCGCCGCGTCGAGCGCCATCAGCGGTGCGGCGCCGGCGCGGGCGCTGCGGATCAGCGCCGCCGTCTCGGGCAGCAGCTTGGCGAAATAGAAGCGCGCGGTGGCGAGCTTGGCGGTGTAGAACGGGTCGCCGCCGGCCTGCTTGTCGAGCGCGACCTTGGCCATGCGCGCGAAGAAATACGCGAACGCGAGGTGGCCGATCACGCGCAGGTAGTCGACCGCCGCCGCGCCGACCTCGTCGGCATTGCCCAGCGCCTTCATGCCGAGCTCGGTCGACAGCTTGATCACCTTCTCGCCGAGGTCGGCCAGCGGGTTGACGAACTCGGACATCGCCTCGTTCACGCCCTCGGCCTCGACGAAGCGCTCGATGCGCTTGCCAAACGCCTTCAGCTTCGCCCCGCCGTCGCCCAGCACCTTGCGGCCGAGCAGGTCGAGCGCCTGGATCGTGTTCGTGCCCTCGTAGATCATGCTGATGCGCGCATCGCGCACGAACTGCTCCATGCCCCATTCGCGGATGTAGCCGTGGCCGCCGTAGACCTGCATGCAGGCGGACGCGGCGGCGAAGCCGTTGTCGGTGAAGAAGGCCTTGATCACCGGCGTCAGCAGCGCGACCTCGTCGGCCGCGACCTTGCGCTCGTCGGCGTCGGGCGACGACAGCTCCTTGTCGATCAGCAGCGCCGTGTGGATGGCGAGCGCGCGCCCGCCCTCGGCCCAGGCGCGCGCGGTCAGCAGCATCTTGCGCACGTCGGGGTGGACGATGATCGGGTCGGCCGGCTTGTCGGGCGCCTTCGGCCCCGACAGCGAACGGCCCTGCAGCCGGTCCTTCGCGTAGGCGACGGCGTTCTGGTAGGCGACCTCGGTCAGCCCCAGGCCCTGGTTGCCGACGCCCAGCCGGGCCGCGTTCATCATCACGAACATCGCCGCCAGCCCCTTGTGCGGCTGGCCGACCAGCGTGCCGACGGCGCCGTCGAGGTTCATCTGGCAGGTCGCGCTGGCCCTGATGCCCATCTTGTGCTCGATGGCGCCGCAGGCGATGGCGTTGCGTGCGCCCACGCTGCCGTCGGCATTGACCAGGAACTTGGGCACGACGAACAGCGAGATCCCTTTCGAGCCGGCCGGCGCGTCGGGCAGCCGCGCGAGCACGAGGTGCACGATGTTGGGCGTCATGTCGTGGTCGCCCGAGCTGATGAAGATCTTGCTGCCGGTGAGCCGGTAGCTGCCGTCGGCCTGCGGCTCGGCGCGCGTGCGCAGCAGGCCGAGGTCGGTGCCACAGTGCGCCTCGGTCAGGCACATCGTGCCCATCCATTCGCCGCTCACCAGCTTGGGCAGGTAGGCGGACTTCTGTTCGGGCGTGCCGTGCTCGCGCAGGCATTCGTAGGCGCCGTGCGTCAGGCCGGGGTACATCGCCCAGGCCTGGTTGGCGCTGTTGAGCATCTCGAAGAGGCACTGGTTGAGCACGATCGGCAGGCCCTGGCCGCCGAACGCCGGGTCGCACGACAGCGCGGCCCAGCCCCCCTCGATGTACTTGGCGTACGACTCGCGGAATCCGGCGGGCGTGGTCACGGCCTTGGTGACGGCGTCGTAGTGGCAGCCTTCCTCGTCGCCGTTGCGGTTGAGCGGGAACACGACCTCGGATGCGAACTTGCCGCCTTCCTCGAGCACGGCGTTGATGGTGTCGGCGTCGAGCTCCGCGTGCGGCGGCAGGCGCTTGAGTTCGCCTGTCACGTCGAAAAGCTCGTGCAGCACGAACTGCAGGTCGCGCAGCGGCGGGGTGTACTGGGGCATGGAACGGCTCCTGCGGGTCGAAGGAAGGGAAGAAGCGGTCAGCGGCGCGGCCGGCGCGCCGGAGCAGCCGGCGCCAGCAGCGCACGGCCGGCCGGCGTCGCTACGTGCAAGGCCAGCCGCACGAAGCCCTGGCGCGCGCGCTCGAGCGCGCCGGGCAGGCGCAGGAAGCGCGCGTCGTGGTGCAGGGCGAGGATCAGGCCGTGCATCTCGAACAGGATCTGCGCCGGGTCGGTGTCGCGGCGCAGATGGCCTTCGTCGATCGCGATGCCGATGGCGCGCTCGAGCGCGACCTGCCAAGCCCGCACCATGGCCGCGAGCGCGTCGCGCACCGGGCCGGGCCGGTCGTCGAACTCGACCGCGCCGCTGATGTAGATGCAGCCCGAGTCGAGCTCGAGCGAGACGCGCCGCACCCAGCGGTCGAACAGCGCGAGCAGCCGCGGCAGGCCGCGCGCCTCGCGGATCGCCGGGCGGAAAACCTCCTCGTCGAAGCGCGCGTGGTACTCGCGGATGACCGAGATCTGCAGCTCCTCGCGCGAGCCGAAGTGCGCGAACACGCCCGACTTGCTCATCTGCGTGACTTCGGCCAGCGCGCCGATCGACAGGCCCTCGAGCCCGACGTGCGAGGCCAGGCCGAGCGCCGCATCGAGGATCGTCGCGCGCGTCTGCTGGCCCTTGTGCAAGGCGCGCGGCGACGGCGCGCGCGCGTCGCGCTCGGCGTCGGACACGGTCGGCAGGCTCATGCGGGCAGGGCGTCGTGGAAATCGAACGATCGTTCTATTCTGCCCGCTCCGAACGCCGGAGCCAGCCCCTTTTTAGGGCCGCCTGCCTAGCGCCCGTGCACGGCGGCACACCGCGGCACGTTAGGTCTGTTGAGGCGCGCATGCCTCTTGCATTACGCTTGACAAATGATGGAAGTGCTGCAACTCGACGTGTCCGGCCGGCCGCAAGCCTGGATCTCGTCCAAGGAAGCTGCCGTGCTGTACGCCAGCGACGGCATCGCCTGGACGCTCGGCGAGCCCTTCCACGTGCTGCGCGGCGGCTACCAGCGCGTCACCGGGCTGCAGTCGCGCATCGAGGTGCACCCCATCGTGGCGGTACGTGGCTCGGTGCCCACCCGTGCCTGGCGCACCCAGCCGGGTCTGAGCAACATCAAGCTGTTCGCCCGCGATCGCCAGGTCTGCGCCTACTGCGGCGGCCGCTTCGTGCTGGAGGAGCTGACACGCGAGCACATCGTGCCGACCTCGCGCGGCGGCAACGACTCGTGGATGAACTGCATCACCGCCTGTCGACCCTGCAACGGCCGCAAGGGCAACCGCCTGCCCGAAGAAGCGCGCATGAGCCTGCTGTACCTGCCCTACGTGCCGAGCCTGCACGAGGACATGATCCTGCGCGGCCGCCGCATCCTGGCCGACCAGATGGAGTTCCTGCTCGCCAGCGTGCCGCGCTACAGTCGGCTGCATCTGTCATGAGCGGCCGGCGCCTGGCGCGCGGCACGCCACCCCGTTCGATTCCACGGAGTCCTGCCTTGAAGTCCCTCCTTGCCACCCTCGCCCTCGCCGCGCTGGCCGCCTGCAGCACCACGAGCCCCGATGTCATCCAGCGCGGCGACGCGCAGCGCCTGTCGCAGGTGCAGGACGCCACCGTGCTGTCGGTGCGCCCGGTCACCGTCGAAGGCAGCCAGAGCGGCGGCGGCGCCGCGGCCGGCGGCGTCATCGGCGGCGTCGCCGGCAGCAGCGTCGGCGGGCATCGGGAGAACATCGCCGTCGGCATCCTCGGCGCCGTCGCCGGCGCCGTGGTCGGCAACGCCGTCGAGCGCACCGCCACGCGCGAGGACGCCGTCGAGGTGCTTGTGCAGATGAAGAACGGCGATCGCCGCGCCATCGTGCAGGCCAAGGCCGGCGAGACCTTCGCGCCCGGCGACCCGGTGATCCTCGTCACCACCGGCGGCAAGACACGCGTGACGAAGGCACCGCGCTGACCGGCCGCGCGGCCTCGCGGCCGTGACGACGATGCCGATCAGCCGCCGCCGCGCCAGCGCCGGGCTGCTCGCCGCGGC
>JBLMVT010000506.1:0-7970 GCA_050256835.1 Betaproteobacteria bacterium
GCCGCCCGAGGGCGGCCCTTCTCTTTGACTTATCCTCCCCGCCCATGAACTACCCGCACCCGCTGATCGCCCGCGAGGGCTGGCCGTTCATCGCCGTCGCGTTCATGGTCGCGGTGTTCGCCTCGTTCTTCCTGTGGACGGTGCTGGCCGTGCTGTGCTGGCTGGCGCTGGCCTTCATCGTGCAGTTCTTCCGCGACCCGCCGCGCCCGATCCCGCCCGAGCCCGAGGCCGTGCTGTCGCCCGCCGACGGGCGCATCGTCAAGGTCGCGCGCGCGCACGACCCGTACGCCGACCGCGACGCGCAACTCGTGAGCGTGTTCATGAACGTCTTCAACGTTCACAGCAACCGCTCTGCGGTCGACGGCACCGTGCGCCGGATCGAATACTTCCCGGGCTCGTTCGTCAACGCGGACCTCGACAAGGCCTCGAACGAGAACGAACGCAACGCGCTGGTGATCGACGCCGGCGGCCAGACGGTGACGCTGGTGCAGGTCGCCGGGCTGATCGCGCGCCGCATCCTGTGCTACGTCCACGAGGGCGAACGCCTGACGCGCGGGCAGCGCTACGGGTTCATCCGCTTCGGCTCGCGCGTGGACGTCTACCTCCCGCTGTCGGCCACGGTGCGCGTCGCGCCCGGCGACAAGGTCCACGCCACCTCGACGGTGCTGGCGACGCTGGCGTCATGAGCGAGATTCCCGACAGCGGCGCGGACCTTGCGGGCGACGACCCCGAGCTGCCGTTGCGCCCGCGCCGCAAGGGCATCTACGTGCTGCCCAACCTGTTCACGCTGGCGGCGCTGTTCGGCGGCTTCTACGCCATCGTGATGGCGATGAACGGCCACTTCGAGCGCGCCGCGATGGGCGTCTTCGCGGCGATGGTGCTCGACAGCCTGGACGGACGCGTGGCGCGAATGACACACACCCAGAGCACGTTCGGCGAGCAGATGGACAGCCTGTCGGACATGGTGTCGTTCGGCGCGGCGCCTGCGCTGGTGGTCTACGAATGGGCGCTCAAGGGCATGGGCAAGCTCGGCTGGGTCGCCGCCTTCGTCTACTGCGCTTCGGCGGCGCTGCGGCTGGCGCGATTCAATACCAACCTCGGCGTGGTCGACAAGCGCTACTTCCAGGGCCTTCCGAGCCCGGCCGCGGCGGCGATCGTGATGGGCTTCGTCTGGCTCATGCACGACGCCGGCTTCTCGGTCGCCAACAGCGGCGAGTGGCTGGCCTGGACGGCGTTCGCCTTCACGCTGTACGCCGGGCTGACGATGGTCACCAACGTGCCTTTCTACAGCTTCAAGGACGTGAGCCTGAAGCGCTCGGTGCCGTTCATCGTCATCGTCGCGATCGCGATCGGCATTGCGGTCATCAACATCCACCCGCCGCTGGTGCTGTTCGCGCTGTTCGTGCTGTACGGCCTGTCGGGCTACGGCGTCTACGCCTGGCGCCGCTCGAAGGGACGGCCGGTGAGCGTGATCGCGACGTCGACCGACGAGCCCGACGAGCGCGGGCTGCATCGCTGAAGCGGCGCCGTCTCGTGATACATTTGCACGCATGACGACTTGCCGCATCGCCGCGCTACGACTTCCGGCCGAGGTCCACCGGGCTGGCTGATCGCTGTCGTCAATTCCGCAGTTTTCGAGTTCAACGGCCCGCATGCAACCCGCAGCGGGCCGTTTTCATTTGGGCGCGGGTTGCGACAAGCAAGAGGACGCTGCCATGTTGCCGAACCCCGCCGCCAAGTACCGCGCCTTCGCGCCGATCGTCTTGCCCGACCGGCGCTGGCCGGACGCCGTGCTGAAGGAGGCGCCGGTCTGGCTCTCCACCGACCTGCGCGACGGCAACCAGGCGCTGATCGAGCCGATGAGCCCCGAGCGCAAGCTGCGCATGTTCGAGGCGCTGCTCGCCATCGGCTTCAAGGAGATCGAGGTCGGCTTCCCGTCGGCGTCGCAGGCCGACTTCGACTTCGTGCGGCTGCTGGTCGAGCGCGACCTCGTGCCCGACGACGCGACGATCCAGGTGCTGACGCCCGCGCGGGAGCCGCTGATCCGCCGCACCTTCGAGTCGCTGTGCGGCGCGAAGCGGGCCATCGTGCACCTGTACAACGCCACTGCGCCGGTGATGCGCCGGCTCGTGCTCGGCCTCGACGAGGACGGCATCGTCGAACTGGCCGTGGCGCACGCGCGGCTGCTGCGCGAGCTGGCCGCGAGCCTGCCGGAGACCGACCTGCGCTTCGAGTACTCGCCCGAGATGTTCTCCGGCACCGAGCTGGAATTCTCCCGGCGCGTCGTCGACGCCGTGACCGAGGTCTGGCAGCCGACGCCCGGCCGCAAGTGCATCGTCAACCTGCCCTCGACCGTCGAGCACAGCACGCCCAACTTGTTCGCCGACATGATCGAGTGGATGCACAGGCATCTCGCGCGGCGCGATTCGATCGTGCTGTCGGTGCATCCGCACAACGACCGCGGCACCGGCACTGCCGCCGGCGAGCTGGCGCTGATGGCCGGCGCCGACCGCATCGAAGGCTGCCTGTTCGGCAACGGCGAGCGCACCGGCAACGTCGACCTCGTCAACATCGCGCTCAACCTGTACACGCAGGGCGTGTCGCCCGGGCTCGACTTCTCGGACATCGACGCGATCCGTCGCACCGTCGAGCACTGCAACCAGCTACCGGTGCACCCGCGCCATCCGTATGCCGGCGACCTCGTCTACACCTCGTTCTCGGGCTCGCACCAGGACGCGATCCGCAAGGCGTTCGCGGCGCGCCGCGAGGGCGACCGCTGGGACGTTCCCTACCTGCCGATCGACCCGAAGGACCTCGGCCGCAACTACGAGGCGGTGATCCGCGTCAACAGCCAGTCGGGCAAGGGCGGCATCGCCTGGCTGCTGGAGACCGGCTACGGCCTCGAGCTGCCGCGACGGCTGCAGATCGAGTTCAGCCAGGTCGTGCAGGCGGTGCTCGACGACCTCGGCAAGGAAATGACGGCCGCCGAGCTGTGGGCGGTGTTCGAGCGCGAATACGTGCTGGCCGAGCCGCGCGCGCCGCGCATCGCGCAGCAGCACGTGGACGACGTCGGCGACGGCGTGCGCGTGTCCGCGCGCCTGGCCATGCCCGGCCGCGAGTGGCCGATCGCCGGCAGCGGCAGCGGCGCGCTCGACGCCTTCGTCGCCGGCATCAACCGCTGGCTGGACGCCCCGCTCGAGGTCGTCGACTATCACGAGCACGCGCTCGGCGGCGGCGCCGACGCGCGCGCCGTCGCCTATCTCGAGCTGCGCTTCGGTCGGGGGACGACGCTGTTCGGCGTCGGCATCGACGGCAACATCGTCGCGGCCTCGTTCAAGGCGGTGGCCGGCGGCGTGCAGCGCGCGCTGGCGCGAGGCGCGGTGCGCTTCGCGCCGGCGCTGCAGAGTGCCTGACCAACCTCGGGGAACCCGACATGAGCGATTCACTGATCATCTTCGACACCACCCTGCGCGACGGCGAGCAGTCGCCCGGCGCCTCGATGACCCGCGACGAGAAGCTGCGGATCGCGCGCCAGCTCGAGCGGCTCAGGGTCGACGTCATCGAGGCCGGCTTCGCCGCGTCGTCGAACGGCGACTTCGAGGCGGTGCGCGCCATCGCCGCCGCGATCAAGGACAGCACGGTGTGCTCGCTGGCGCGCGCCAACGACCGCGACATCGCGCGCGCCGCCGAGGCGCTGAAGCCGGCCGCGCGCTCGCGCATCCACACCTTCATCGCGACCAGCGCGCTGCACATGGAAAAGAAGCTGCGCATGACGCCCGAGCAGGTGCACGAGCAGGCGCGGCTGGCGGTGCGCTTCGCGCGCAACTTGACCGATGACGTCGAGTTCTCGCCCGAGGACGGCTACCGCTCGGACGTCGACTTCCTGTGCCGCGTCCTCGAGAGCGTGATCGCCGAGGGGGCGACGACGGTCAACATCCCGGACACCGTGGGCTACGCCGTGCCCGAGCTGTATGGCCATTTCATCCGCAGCCTGCGCGAGCGCGTGCCCAACGCCGACAAGGCCGTCTGGTCGGTGCACTGCCACAACGACCTCGGCATGGCGGTGGCCAACTCGCTGGCCGGCGTGAAGGTCGGCGGCGCCCGGCAGGTCGAATGCACGATCAACGGCCTGGGCGAGCGCGCGGGCAACTGCTCGCTCGAGGAGGTGGTGATGGCGGTGCGCACGCGGCGCGACTACTTCGGCCTGGCAGTCAACATCGACACCGAGCAGATCGTGCCGGCGTCGCGGCTGGTCGCACAGACGACGGGCTTCGTGGTGCAGCCCAACAAGGCGATCGTCGGCGCCAACGCCTTCGCCCACGCCTCGGGCATCCACCAGGACGGCGTGCTCAAGGCACGCGATACCTACGAGATCATGCGCGCCGAAGACGTCGGCTGGAGCGCGAACAAGATCGTCCTCGGCAAGCTGTCGGGACGCAATGCCTTCAAGCAGCGCTTGCAGGAGCTCGGCGTCGAGCTCGAATCCGAGGCCGACGTCAACGCTGCCTTCGCACGCTTCAAGGACCTGGCAGACCGCAAGAGCGAGATCTTCGACGAGGACATCCTGGCCCTGGTGATGGACGAGTCGGTAACCCATGAGCAGGAGCACTACCGGCTGCTCGCGCTGTCGCAGCATTCGGAGATGGGCGAGCGGCCGCACGCGAGTGTGGCGTTCGCTGCTGGCGAAGTGGAGCACCACGGCGAGAGCGACGGCAACGGCCCGGTCGACGCCAGCCTGAAGGCGATCGAGTCGAAGCTGAACACCGGCGCCGAACTGCTGCTGTACTCGGTCAATGCGATCACCTCGGGCAGCACCGAGTCGCAGGGCGAGGTGACGGTGCGCTTGCAGCACGGCGGTCGCGTGGTCAACGGCGTGGGCGCCGATCCGGACATCGTCGTCGCCTCGGCCAAGGCCTACCTTGCCGCGCTCAGCAAGCTGCAGAGCAAGGCCGAGCGCGTGGCCGCCCAAGGTTGAACGGGTTTCGGTCCGTCCCAAGGCCCAGCTTGAGGAAAAGCCCGCAAGTTTCTGATTGCGCGGGGATTTTGCTTCCCCTAAACTGCCGGGCGCGAAGTCGCTACTCGGGAGTCGGAATGCTGGGGTTCGTGTCGGCGGGCGTGCGTGCCTGCTGCCTGTCGTTGCTGGTCTGCGCGCTGTGGCCTTCGGCTCCAGCGCAGGCGGCAGGCCGTCACCATGCGACCGAGGTGCGCAAGCACGCGAGCAGCGCGCGTGCGTCCCGGGTCGCGCCGCGCGCAGCGCGTCGCGTCACGGTCCGCGCCGCACACGTCGAGCCGGCGCGGCCGTCCTTCGGCGAGCTGGCCGGCCTGCATTCGACCGCCGATCCGCTATCGCTGAAGTCGAGCGTGGCGCTGGTGCTCGACCAGGACACGCACGAGGTGCTGCTGGCCAAGAACCCGCAGGCCGTGTTGCCGATCGCGTCGATCACCAAGCTGATGACCGGGATGGTCGTCACCGAGGCCAAGCAGTCGCTCGACGAGGTGCTGACGATCACCCAGGACGACGTCGACACCGAGAAGAACAGTCGATCGCGGCTGGCCGTCGGCACGCGCCTGACGCGCGGCGAAATGCTGCACCTGGCGCTGATGGCGTCGGAGAACCGCGCCGCGCACGCTCTCGGCCGCAACTACCCGGGCGGGCTGGGCGCGTTCGTGGCTGCGATGAACGGCAAGGCGCGCGCACTGGGCATGGGCGACACGCGCTACGTCGAGCCGACCGGGCTGTCGAGCGACAACCGCTCGAGCGCGCACGACCTGGCGACGCTGGTCAACGCCGCCTACCAGGTGCCGCTGCTGCGCGAGCTGACGACGTCGACCGAATACGAAGTCGAGCTGGGCCGGCGCACCGCGCAGTTTCGCAACACGAACCGACTGGTCAGCAACCCGGCGTGGGACATCGGCCTGCAGAAGACGGGCTTCATCAACGAGGCCGGCCGCTGCCTGGTGATGCAGGCCAGCCTGGCCGGCCGCAAGCTGATCATGGTGTTCCTCGATTCGGCCGGCAAGTACTCGCGGCTGGCCGATGCGGAGCGGGTCCGCAAGTGGCTGACCGAGCGCCTGGCCGAGACCCCGGCTGCCACCGCTCCGACCCTGGCCCCGGCCGCCACCGGCGGCGAAGCGACGCCGCCTGCGCGCGCCAGTTCGTAGCCGCGGCTCAGCCGCGGTGCCCGAGCGCGGCCGAGATGCCGGCCGCCGTCGAGCGCAGCCGCTCCATCCAGCCTTCCTCGAGCCGGTCGGCGGGCGCCGAGATCGACAGTCCGGCGACCAGCTTGCCCTGGTCGTCGTAGATGCCGGCGGCCATGCAGCGCACGCCCAGCTCGAGTTCCTCGTCGTCGCGCGCCTGCCCGCTCTGCCGCACCAGCGCCAGTTCGCGCTCGAGCGCGGGCAGCGACGTGATGCTGTTGCGCGTGTGCCCGGCCAGCCCGGTGCGTGCGGCGTAGGCCCGCACGCGCTGCGGGTCGTCGCGGGCGAGGAACAGCTTGCCGACCGAGGTCAGGTGCAGCGGCGCACGGCCGCCGACCGCGCGAACGACCTGCATGCCCGAGCGTTCGCTGTAGGTGCGCTCGATGTAGACAATCTCGTCGCCTTGGCGCACCGACAGGTTGACCGGCTGGTGCGTCAGCTTGTGCAGCTCGCGCATCGGACCGATCGCGGCATCGCGCACGTCCAGACGCGCCTTGACCAGGTTGCCCAGTTCGAGCAGGCGCATGCCGAGCCGGTAGCTACCCGCCTCGGGCCGGTCGACGAGTCGTCCGATCGCCAGATCGTTGAGGATCCGGTGCGCGGTCGACGCATGGAGCCCGGTGCGCTCGCTGATCTCCTTCAGCGAAATCGGGTCGCGGTGCTCGGCGAGCACGTCGAGCAGCGCGAAGGTGCGCGCCAGCACCTGGACCGTCGGGGTGAGGTTCTCGGGTTTCTTCATCGCTGTGGCGGATGTCGGAACGCTATTTTGCATCGCGGAACCGCGACCTGCCTAGCGATCGAGCCGATCGATCGCGTCGATCCCGGATCGCACCGCGCCTTCCAGCGTCGCGGGGTAGGGTCCCGCGACATGGTCGCCGGCCGCGGCGATCCCCGGGGCGATAGACGCCGGCGGCCGGCGCAGCGCGGGTGTGCAGGCAAACGTCGCCCGCTTCTCGACCAGCGTGCGCAGCAGCTTCGGCATCGGGCCGAGCAAGGTGCCCAGCTCGCGCCGAGCCTGTCGCAGCACCGCCTGCTCGGTCGCTTCAACGCCGCGCTCGACCCAGCGCTCGGCGCCGCTCGCGACGAAGGCGAGCACGCCGGCGTGGCCGCGCAGGATGCCGAGGTCGAACACGAACTGCGCCGGGGCTTCGGCGTCGTCGCCGGCCAGCGCCAGCATCGGTTCGGGCAGGCGCGCGCCCGCCGCCCGGACATAGACGGTGACGATCGGCTGGTAGCGCAGCGCCTGCGCCGCAGCTGCCCAGTCCGGCGCGAGCTCGCGCACCAGCCGCGCCGCCTCGCCGGGCGGGGTCGCGAGCACGACGGCGTCGAAGGGCTCGTCGTCGACCTGCCAGCCGCTCCCGTTCGGCCGGATCCTCTCGACGCGCTGCGCCAGGCGCAGATCGGCGCCGCGCTGTCGCAGCCAGGCGGCGGCGGGGTCGGGCAGCAGCGCGCCCAGGTCCTGCCGCGGCAGCAGTAGGTCCGAGCTGCCGCGAGGGCCGAACAGCGCGTCGCGCAGCACGCGCAGGAACACCCTGCCGCTCGCCTGCGAGGCCGGAGTGTTGAGTGCGGCGACGCACAGCGGCTCGAGGAGATCGCGCCGCACCGCGGGCGTCAGGCGCCGGCACAGGCGCTCGACGGTGCGATCTTCGCGGCAGCGAAAGCCGCACGCCGCCCAGGCGGTCACGGTCGCGAGCAGCGCCAGCCGGTCCGCGCCGCTCCAGCGCGGATGGGCCATCGCGGCGCGCGCGAACGCAAGGTGCGGTGCGCCGGGC
>JBLMVT010000507.1:0-3065 GCA_050256835.1 Betaproteobacteria bacterium
CCTTGCCGAAGACGATCAGCCCGGTCAGCGGGTCCGACCCGAGCCGGTTGGCACCGTGGATGCCGACGATGGAGCACCCGCCCACCGAATAGAGCCCGGGCAGCGGCGAGGCAGTTCGCCCGTCGGCCAGGATGCCTCCCATCGTGTAGTGCACCGCCGGCAGCACGGGAATCGGCGCGCGCGCCGGGTCGACGCCGAGGTACTGCTCGGCCAGCTCGCAGATCTGCGGCAGGCGCTCGCGCAGCCTGCGTTCGCCGAGGTGGCGCAGGTCGAGGTGCACCACCGCGCCATGCGGGCCCTCGATGGTGCGCCCCTTCTGCTTCTCGTGCCAGAACGCCTGGCTGAGACGGTCGCGCGGCCCCAGTTCCATCGCCTTGTTGCGCGGCGTCGGTCCGGCCGGCCCGAGCCCGTAGTCCTGCAGGTAGCGGTAGCCGTCCTTGTTGAGCAGGAACCCGCCCTCGCCGCGGCACGCCTCGGTGAACAGCAGGCCCGTCCCCGGCATGCAGGTCGGGTGGTACTGCACGAACTCCATGTCGCGCAGCGGCACCCCGTGCCGGTAGGCGAGCGCCATGCCGTCGCCGGTGACGATGCCGCCGTTGGTGTTCTCGCGGAACACCCGGCCCGCCCCGCCGGTGGCGATGATCACCGCCTTGCCCTGGATCAGCCTGAACTCGCCGGTCGCGATCTCGAGCACCACCACGCCCTGAGCGCGTCCGCCGTCGACCAGCAGATCGACCACGAAGTGCTCGTCGAAGCGCCTGATCGACGGGTACTTGATCGAGGTCTGGAACAGCGTGTGCAGCATGTGGAAGCCGGTCTTGTCGGCGGCGAACCAGGTGCGCTCGATCTTCATGCCGCCGAACGCCCGCACGTTGGCGTGCCCGTCGTCGGTGCGGCTCCACGGGCAACCCCAGTGCTCCATCTGCACCAGTTCCTCGTGGGCGTGCGCGACGAAGTACTCGACCACGTCCTGCTCGCACAACCAGTCGCCGCCGCTGACCGTGTCGTTGAAGTGGTGCTCCTGGCTGTCGTGCGGCTGCGTGACCGCCGCCGCGCCACCCTCGGCGGCCACGGTGTGGCTGCGCATCGGATAGACCTTCGAGACGAGCGCGATGCCGAGCCCGGGGTCCGCCTCGGCCACCGCGATCGCCGCGCGCAGGCCGGCGCCCCCCGCGCCGACGATCACCACGTCCGTCTTGAACACCTCCACGGCTCGCCTTCCCTTCGCCCGCGTCAGCGGATCAGCACCAGCGACTGGTACAGGCCGCCGAAGAAGGTCCGCTTGCGCAGGGCCGCGGGCTTGCGTGCCGCGGGCAGGAAATCCGCGATCTCGTGGCGCCAGAGGTCGATCGCGTAGGGCTCGAGGTTGCGGAACACCGCCCGCATCAGCGGCCGCATCGGGTGCCAGGCGACCGGGCGGTGGTAGTCGACGATCACCACCTTGCCGCCGGGCCTGACGACGCGCATCGCCTCGGCGAGCGTGGCGCGGCGCACCGCCTCGGGCTGCTCGTGCAGCAGGAAGAACAGCAACACCTGATCGTAGCTCGCGTCGGCCGCGGTCAGCGACGACGAATCGCCGTGCAGCATCGTCACGCGCTCGTCGGCGGGCAGCTTCTTGCGCAGGTTCTTCAGCTGGATCGGCAGGATGTCGACGACGTCCAGCCTGCCCTCGGGCGCGAGCGCCGCGCGCAGCCGCAGCGAGAGGTCGCCGTACACGCAGGCGACCTGCAGCGTGCGACCTTGCACCGGGCTGCCGAGTTCGGCCAGCGCCCGGTCGCGCAACCTGCCGTAGTTGCCGAACAGGATCAGGTTGACGAGCCACTCGCGTTCGAACACGTGCACGGCCCGCGGATGCACGTAGGCCCACCAGTAGACCTGCTCGAGGTAGCGTGGGATCGACACACCCTGCACGATCAGCGCCCCCGGCCCGGTGGCGGCGACGTCGACGCCGGCGGCCAGCGGCGCAGGCAGGGTCGCGGTCCGAGTGCCGCCATACGACACCGGCCGGGTCGGGCCGCTGCCTGTCACTTCGTCAGCCATGAGCGGCCTTCCCCTTCTTGTGAATCCGGCGCCGGCTCTCCCTGCGCGGCAGTGACTGTAGATGACCCGGAGGGCGGCCGCCACCCTGCATCAGAAGCGGTAGCGCAGCGCCACGCCCAGGACGTTGACGTGGTAACGCGGTGGCTGCTCGCCGAAGGCCAGCAGGTTCGGGATCGTGGCGGGCAGCACGCCGTCGAGCCTCCAGTCCTCGGCGTCGTAGCGCTCGTACCAGTAGCTGCCGATCAGCGACAGGTTGTCCTTCAGGCGATACGTGGCGTGCAGCTTCAGGCGGTCGAGCGCGGTCGTGGCGGTGGGAAACGGCGGGCTCACCGGCCCCGCGTCGACCGTCACGTCGCTGCGCGAGCGCAGGAAGGTGAGGTCGGCGCCGAGCGTCAGCTTGCCCTTCAGCGCGACGTGCTTGACGCCCAGCCCGACCAGGTCGACCGAATCCTCGTTGCGCGCCGACCAGTCGGGTTGCGCGAACACCTGGCTGCCGGCCTGTGACGAGCGGATGCGCTCGGCCTGGGCGAACAGGTGCACCTGCGTCTGGTCGGAGACCGCGACCGACAGGTCGCCGCCGAAGTCGACGCTGCGCCCGTCGAGCAGCCCGATGGTCGACTTGCTGTAGTCGTCGTTCGCCCAGTCGGCATTGAACCCGATGTTCACGTTGTCGCCGACCGCGATGTCGGCTCGCACGCCGGCCGTGTCGCGTGTGCGGTCGGCCAGGTTGTACTTGCGCAGCAGCGGGTTCTCGGCGGGATCGACCCAGGTCGCGATGCCGTAGGTGGACGGGTTGCGCTGCGCGTGGGCGAGCTTGAGCGCCAGCCAGATGTTCTCGCGCGCCTGCGCCCTCACCCGCCCCCAGACCGTCGTCTCGCGGGTGGTGACGACCTCCTGCAGCGTCCGCTCGCGGTAGTCGAAGTCGGCGCCGGCGCTGAACTTCAGGCTGCCCGGGCCCCGGTAGTCGGCGTTGAGCTTGAAGCGGTCCTGCGTGAAGTCGAACGGCTGGTTGAAGCGCGGCACGG
>JBLMVT010000508.1:0-5754 GCA_050256835.1 Betaproteobacteria bacterium
CGAAGGCGGCGCCGCCGGCCGCGAACACCCGCGCTGGCAGCCCGGCGTCGCGGCCCGACGCGGAGTAGCGGCGCGCGTCCAACACCGGGTAGTTCGGCAGCTCGCGCTTGCAGTAGGTGCCGACGATGCGCCCCCCCGCCAGCACCGAGGCCGCGTTGTAGCGCCTGTGCACCCGCAGCGAGCGCGACCTAAGATCGCCCTCGCCGAACTGATGCGGATGACCGACCACCACGTGCAACCCCTCGCACCCGGCGAGCTCGCGCGCCAGCGCGGCGAGCCGATCGGCGCAGGCCTGCATGAACGCGGGCCGCAACAGCAGGTCTTCGGGCGGGTAGCCGCACAGCGACAGCTCGGGTGCGAGCACCACCCTGGCGCCGCGGGCATGGGCGTCGCGCGCGGCCTCGGCGATGCGGCGCGAGTTGCCGGCGAGGTCGCCGACGGTCGCGTTGATCTGCGCCAGCGCCACCTTGACCGAGGACGTCGTTGACATATGCGGGGCCGGGGGCGCAACACGGAACGGGGTGCAGACAATTATGTCATCCGGGTCTGCGACGACGTGGAGGCGATCGACGCGTCGGCGTGGAATCGCCTGCTCGACGACCGTCCCTCGGCGACGCCGTTCATGCGCCACGAATATCTGGCGGCGCTGCAGGCCTCGGGCAGCACCGGAGGCGACACCGGCTGGATGCCGCGCTTCCTCGCCGTGCACGAGGGGGAGGAACTGGTCGCCGCCTGCCCGCTCTACCTGAAGGACCATTCGTACGGCGAATACGTGTTCGACTGGGCCTGGGCCGACGCCTACCGACGCCACGGCCTGGCCTACTACCCCAAGCTGCTCGGCGCGGTGCCGTTCACGCCGGTGCCGGGTCCGCGCCTGCTGGCGCGCGACGACGCGCTGCGCATCGTCGTGCTGCGCGCGATCGAGGCGCTGGCGCGCGACGCGAAGCTCTCGTCGGCGCACCTGCTGTTCCTCGACGAGGCCGACTGCCGGGCGGCGCGCGCGGCCGGCTGGATGCTGCGCACGACGGTGCAGTTCCACTGGCACAACCGCGAGCCGCAGCCCTATGCCGACTTCGCCGATTTCGCGGCCGGCCTGCAGCGCGAGAAGCGCAAGAAGATCGCCCAGGAGCGCCGCCGCGTCGCCGCCGCCGGCATCGACTTCGAGATCCGCGAGGGCGGCGAGATCGGCACGGCCGACTGGGACTTCTTCTTCCGCTGCTACGTCCGCACCTACCGCGCCCACCACTCGACGCCGTACCTGACGCGTGACTTCTTCGCACGCATGGCGGCGACGATGGCCCCGCACTGGCTGCTGTTCACGGCGCTGCGCGCCGGCCAGCCGATCGCCGCGTCGCTGCTGGCGATCGATCCGGCGCGGCGCACCGCCTTCGGCCGCTACTGGGGCGCGGTCGAGTTCGTCGACGCGCTGCACTTCGAGGCCTGCTACTACCGCCCGATCGAGTGGTGCATCGCGCACCGCTATCGGCGCTTCGAGGGCGGCGCGCAGGGCGAGCACAAGATGGCGCGCGGCCTGCTGCCGGTCGAGACAGCCTCCGCGCACTGGCTCGCGCATCCGCAGTTCGCGCGCGCGGTGGCGGACTTCCTGGCGCGCGAAGGCGCCGGCATCGAGGCCTACGTCGACGAACTGCGCGAGCGCAACCCTTTCAGGTCGACGCCCGACCGATGAATCGCCTCAGGGCTGCTGCTTGAAGTCGCCGCCGAAGCCGAGCACGAAGCGCTCGGGCTGCAGGTACTTGCGCAGCGCGGCGTTGACCTCGTCGAGCGAGGCCCGGGCGAGCGCCTCGTCGACCCGCTGCGAGACCAGGAAGGTGCGCCCGAGGAACAGGTTGCTCGCCAGCGCCGCGGCCAGGTTGCGGTCCTGCGAGCGCGCCAGCGCGCGCGCGCTGAGCAGGCCCTTCTTCGCCTCATCGAGCTCGCGTTCGGTGAAGCCTTCCTTCAACGCGCGCGCCACCTCCTCGCGGAAGCCCGTCTCGACCTTGGCGCGGTTCTGCGGCGCGAAGATGGCGCTGGCCTGCCACATCGAGTTGTCCTCGATCGGATTCCAGTCCACCCCACTGCGGATGTCGTAGGACAGGCCCTCGCGCTCGCGAACGCGCCGCCACAGCCGCGAATTGCCGCCCTGGCCGAGCAGGCGGTTGGCCAGCGTGAACGCCGGGTAGTCGGGCGACAGGTCGTTCAGCGGCAACGCCTGGTGGACCATCATCGTCGCGTTCTGCTTGTCGGGCGTGTTGAGGACGAACTCGGCCGGCTTCACCGCGACGAACGGCTGCGGCACGCGCGCGTAGGGCTCCTTCGAGGACCAGCCGCCGAACGCGGTCTCGAGCGCGCGCCGCAGTGCCGCGGCGTCCATGTCGCCGCTGGCGCCGAACTCGGCGTGGCTGGCGCCGTAGAAGCGGTCGTGGAAGGCCTTCAGCTGCGCCGCCGTCACGGACCTCACGTCGGCCTCGAGCGCGTCGAAGCTGCGCGCGTGGCGCACGTCGCCCTTCGGATACGGGTCGCCGTGGCGGTCGAGCGCGTTCTCGACCAGCGCCTCCGGCTCCTTGCGCTGCGCCTCGATCGACGCCAGGGTCTGCGCGCGCACCTCCTCGAGCGCCTCGGGTGGGAACGCCGCCTCGCGCAACAGTTCGCCGACGAAGGTGACCACCTCCGGCAGCTTGTCGCGCACCGTCACGATGCCCACGTTGACGCTGCCGCCCTCGCCGCCGAAAGACACCTGCGCCTGCAGCCGGTTGAAGCGGTCCTCGATCTGCTGGCGGCTCAGCTTCGGCGTGCCGCGGTCGAGCAGCGCCGCAGTGAACGCGGGGACCTCGCCGCTGCCGAAGAGGCTCTGCTCGGTGCCCAGGTGCAGCGTCAGGCGGGCGTGCACCGCCTGGCCGCGCGTGCCCTTGGGCAGCAGCGCGACCTTCATGCCGTTGGCCAGCGAGAAGCGCTCGGTGCGCGCCTCGATGTTCTTCGGCGTGGCGACGAAGGACTCGGCCTGCGCCGCCGCCGGGTCGCCGCGGTAGCCCTTCAGCATCGCCTCGACGTCCGGGCGGCCGAGCGGCGGCGCGCGGTGCGGCGAGGCCGTCGGCACGTAGCTGCCGATGGCGCGATTGCTGGCGAGCAGGAACCGCGTCGCGGCGCGCTGGACATCGGTGAGCTGCAGGTCGCGCACGCGGTCGCGCATCAGGAAGAACAGACGCCAGTCGCCCTGCCCGACGGCGCTGGAAAGCGACACGCCGACCGACTGCGGGTCGGTGAAGTGGCGGTTCCAGTCGTTGATCCACTTGGCCTTGGCGCGGTCGAGTTCCTCCTGCGTGACCGGCTCGGTGCCGATCGACTCGACCGCCGCCAGCAGTTCCCTGCGCGCGGCGTCGAGGTCCTGGCCGGGCGCGAGCTGGGCGCCGAACATCGCCACGCCGGGGTCGTGCAGGTCCCAGGCGAAACCGTAGACCGACGCGGCGAGTCCCTTCTGCACCAGCCGCTTGTAGAGCCGGCCGGCCGGCTCGTCGCCGAGGATGAGCGCGATCGCCTCCATCGGCGCGTAGGCGGGATCGGCCGCCGCCGGCACGTGGTAGCCGGCCACCAGCAGCGGCACGCCGCCGACCCGCCGCACGGTGAACGAGCGCTCGCCGTCCTGCACCGGCTCGAGCGTGTACAGCGTCGGCAGCATGCGGGTCGGTTTCGGGATCGGGCCGAAGGCGGCCGCGATCCACTGCAGCGTCTGCCCGGGGTCGAATGCGCCCGAGACGATCAACGTCGCGTTGTCGGGCTGGTAGTAGCGCCGGTAGAACGCCTGCAGGCGCGGGATGTCGACGTTCTCGACATCCGAGCGCGCGCCGATCGTCGGCTTGCCGTAGTTGTGCCAGTGGAACAGCGCCGCGAGGTCGTTCTGCACGAGCACGGTCTGCGGGTCGTTCTCGCCGCGTTCCATCTCGTTGCGCACGACGGTCATCTCGGTGTCGAGGTCCTTGCGCGCGATGTAGCTGTTGACCATCGCGTCGGCCTCCCACCCGAGGTACCACTGCAGGGTGTCCGGGTTGGCCGCGAAGCTGGCGAAGTAGTTGGTGCGGTCGAAGCTCGTCGAGCCGTTGGCCTGCAGGCCGCGCTTGGTGAACTCGGCCCAGGGGTCCGGGTGCTTCGGCGAACCCTTGAACATCAGGTGCTCCAGCAAATGCGCCATGCCGGTCTCGCCGTAGCTCTCCTGGCGCGAGCCGACGTGGTAGGTCATGTTGACCGTCGTCGTCGGTTTCGAGGCGTCGGGCACCAGCAGGACCCGCAGGCCGTTGGGCAGCCGGTACTCGGTGATGCCCTCGACGCTGGTGACGCGCTCGACCCCGGCCGGCAGCGCGACCTCGCTCGCCGGCCATGCGGCGCCGAGCAGGCCGAGCCACAGGGCGACGGCGACGAACAGCGGAATCAGCGACAACGGTCGAGCGGGCATGGCGGCGGGGCGGTCGAAGGTTCGGCGCAGTGTAAGCAAGCACCCCGGGTGCGCTTGCAGCGGGGAGATCGGCCACAATCCGCGCGTTCGCACGGGCAGCGGGGAGGCCGCCGCGTCATGTCGACCAGCATCAAGCTGAGCATCACCGTCGGCGCCGCGCTCGCCGCCCGCTACGACCGCGCCGCGCTCGCACGCATCGCTCGGGCCGTGGACGCCTGGCGCGCCGCCGACGCGAAACGCGGCATCCGCACCGTGCACGTGGCGCTCGACGATGCGAAGGCGATGGCCGCGCTCGGCGTCGCCCCGCTCTCCGGCCACGTGAGCGCGGCCAGCGTCAAGCGCAAGCTCGACGCGCTGTGCCGCCGGCTGCGGCCCGACTACGTCGTGCTGTTCGGCGGGCGCGACATCGTGCCGATGTTCGTCGTGCCCAACCCGTCGTACGACCCGCATGGCGACGACGACCGCGACGTGCCGACCGACAACCCCTACGCCTGCGCGACGCCGTACCGCCCGACGGACCGCAAGAGCTACCTCGTCCCCGACCGCGCGCTGGGCCGCATCACCGATCTCGACGGCGACGCCGACCCGGCCTGGCTGGTCGACTACCTGGCCCGCGTCACCGCCTGGAAGCCGCAGCCGCGCGCCTTCTACGACCGGATCTATGCGGTCGTCTGCCACGAATGGAAGGCCGCGGGCGAGGCGTGCATGACCTATCTCGGGCTGAGCGCCGCGCAACTGCAGGTCTCGCCGCCGGCGCACGACGCCGACGCCGCCGCCAAGGCGCGCCTGCCGCACACGCTGCACCTCGTGAAGTGCCACGGCGCCAGCCTTGACCCGCGCTTCTACGGCCAGAAGGGAACCACCTACCCGGAGGTGCTGACGAGCCCGACGCTGCGCGGCAGGCTGTCGCCCGGCACGCTGGCTGCGGCGATGTGCTGCTACGGCGCGCAGGTCTATTCGCCGGCCGACCCGGCGGCTCAGCTGCCCGGCGCCTGGCCGCTGGCGACGACCTACCTGCGCCAGGGCGCGGTCGGCTTCGCCGGCTCGACGCGGATCGCCTGGGTCGGCATCGACGCGATGATGTGCGCCGACTGGATCGCCGCCGCGTTTCTCAAGTCCGCGCTCGGCGGCGCCTCGCTCGGCCGCTCCCTGCTCGAGTCGCGCCAGGACTACGTCAGGTGGCTGGCCGGCCAGGGGCAGGCTCCCGACAGCGCCGACGAGAAGACGCTGATCGAGTTCGTGCTGCTCGGCGATCCGTCCCTGCATCCGGTGGCGACGGCGGCCACGCCGGCGCGCAAGGTCTCGCCGCT
>JBLMVT010000509.1:0-3546 GCA_050256835.1 Betaproteobacteria bacterium
GGCAGCCCGGCGTTCATCAACACGTGCAGGGTTTCCGAGGCGAGCGCCATGCCGAGCTTGCCGCGGCCGCCGTGCGAGGCCATGAAGATGAGGTCGCAGCCGCGGCGGCGGGCCGCCTCGACGATCGCCGGCGCGGGACGGTCGCTCACCACATGCAGCGAATCGCAGGCCACGCCGAAGGCGCGCGCCGCCGCTTCGGCCTTGGCCAGCAGCTCGCGCGCCTTGCCCTCGTAGGCGTAGTCGTAGTCGGCGCGCGAGGTGAGGCGCACGACTTCGGCTTCGCCGCGCAGCGATCCGGCGTAATCGGGCACGGCGTGGAAGAACGTCACTCGCGCGGCGAGCGGGGCCGCGAGCGCCACCGCGTTGCCGATCACTTCCACCGAAAGGTCGGTGCCATCGAGGGGGACCAGGATGTGGCGATACATGCGGCGCTCCCGAAGTCTGCTGACCCATGCTAGGTGCGACGGGCCGCGGCGACCCTCCCCGTCGCGGGGGGGCACGCTCGAACGGTGAACACGGGGATGGCGGTTACGATGGCCGGGCGACCGCGGCGTCCGCCGCACCACGCCCGGACAAGTTCAGTGGCAACGTCCTCCCAGGTACAGGCCGGTCCGGCCGACGACCTCCTGCTCAAGGTGACGCCGCCGCGCGTGCCGCGCCACCAGCTGACGCGCGAACGGCTGCAGGCGCACCAGGGTTTGTTGCGCGACGCACCGGCGATCCTGATCCAGGCGCCGGCCGGGTTCGGCAAGACTTCGCTACTCGCCCAGTGGCGACGCGAGCATCTTGCCCGGGGCACCGTCGTCGCCTGGCTGTCGGCACAGACTCGGGACGACCCGCGTCGGCTGGTCCAGGCGCTGGTGCTGGCCGTACGCAGCGGCGCCGGCCGGCCGACCTTCGGCCACACGCTGCTCGGCTCCGCGGTGCCGGCCGGCCTCGAGGGCGTCACCCTCTGGCTCGCCGAGATCGCGCAAACCGCACTCGACGTCGTCCTGGTCATCGACGAGGCCGACCGCCTGCCGCCGGCATCGCGCGAGGCGCTGACCTATCTGCTGCACAACGCCCCGCCCAACCTGCGCGCCGTCGTGGCCGCGCGCGTCGACTGCCAGCTCGGGCTCGACGAGCTGGTCACTTACGGACAGTGCGTCGTCGTGGGCCCCGGCTTGCTGCGCTTCCAGCTCGACGAAACGATCGAGTTGGTCCAAGCCCGCTTCGGCAGCCGCGTCGATCGCGATGCGGCCGCGCGCTTGCACGAGCTGACCGAAGGCTGGCCGCTCGGCCTGCAGCTCGCGCTGTCGGTCATCGCGGCTTCTGGCGATCCGCGCAGGGAACTCGCGACCATGGCCGCGCACGGCGCGCCTCTGCACGAGCACTTCGTCGGCCTGCTGCTGGCCAACCTCGACCCCGCCGACGTCGCTCTGCTGACCCGCGTCGCCGCGGTCGACGACCTCCATCCCGACCTGTGCCGAGCCCTGCTGAACGACGAGCAGGCGGTACAGCGGCTGGCGAGAATCGTGCGCGACACGCCGGTGTTCGTCGCCGCCGAGGCGGGTGACTGGCTGCGCATGCACGCCCTGGCGCGCGACGAGTTGCGCCGCCGCTTCGGCGAACTGCCTGCGGTGGCGCAGGCGGAGTTGCACGCTCGGGCCGCCGACTGGCTCTCGGCGCACGGCCTGGTCGAGGCTGCGGCCCGCCATGCCTTCCGTGCCGGACACCACGAGCAGGCATACGAACTCGCGGAGCGCAGCCTGTACGACTCGTTCATGCGCCGCGGCCGCCAAGGCCCCGTGCTCGAGTGGCTCGAGCGGCTGCCCGCGGAGGAAATCGACCGCCGCCCGCGCCTGCTGCTCGCCGCCGCCTGGTCGCTCGCGCTGAGCGAGCGCCACCAGGAAGCTCGCCGCTATGTCGAGCGCCTGCTCGCCCAGCCTGGCGTCGACGATGCCCTGCGCTGTGAGTGCGCGCTGATCGACAGTGGCGCGGCCGTGTTCGCCGACGAGTTGGACCGCTTCGCTGCGCTGCACGACCCGTGGGGCGAGTCGCCGCCGCTGCGCGACCCGCTGCTGCTGCACATCCACGCCAACCGGTCGGCGTTCCGCGCCCTGCTCGACGGCGAGCCGGCCCTGGCGCGGCTGCGCCAGCAGCAGGCCCCCCGCGGCGACCTCGGCCCGGCGCTCGAGTATGTCAGCCGCTGGGGCGACTTCATCGTCGGGCTGACGTACGTGTGGGAAGGGCAGGTCCAGCTCACCGAGCGGCTGCTGCAGCCCGTGCTGGCGCGCGCCGAAGCCGACCTCGGCCGCCGCAACCCCTTCGTCTGCATGCTCGCAAGCCTGCAGGCGGCGGCACTTTGGGAGAGCGACCGGCCGGTCGAAGCCGCGGCGTTGCTCGCCAATCGCCTCGACGTGCTCGAGAAGAGCGGCCTGCCGGAGACGGTGTTGCTCGGCTTTCGCACCGTGGCGCGCATCGCCGGCGCCGAGGGCGCCGAGCACCGCGCGCTGGAGCTGCTCGCGGCGATGGACGCCGTCGGCGTGGCGCGGCGCCTGCCTCGCCTGCGCATCGCCAGCCTGTCCGACCAGGCGAGGCTGCACGCGCGGCGCTTTCGCCCCGAGACCTGCCGGGACCTGTGCACGCAGATCGACGCCGTGCTAGCCGATCCCGCCTCGCCAAGCGGACCGCTGTGGCGGCGCAGCGTGGCGCTGCTGTGCCAGAGCGCCCGCGCTTACGCGGCGATCGCGGCGCAGGACTGGCGCGGTGCCATTCCCATGCTGACGAACGCCGACGCGCTGGCCCAGGCGTCGAAGCACGGACGGGTCCACATCGAGATGCTCGGCCTGCGCGCCTTTGCCCTCGACCGCCAGGGCGAGCGTTCGCTGCATCTGCTGCGCGAGGCGGCCGACCTGGCCCAGACCTACGGGCTGCGGCGCGTGTTCGTCGATGCGCACCCGGCGCTCGGCGATTGGGCGCGCGAGGCGTTGCGCGAATCGGGCGCTGAAGCTGCCACGCCGCTGGCCGCACCGATGCGGCCTCCGGCGGTGCGTCCGCCCGCGCGCGCGACGCCGAGCATGGCACTCACGCCCAAGGAGCGCGAGGTGCTCGAACTCGCTGCGCGGAACCTCTCGAACAAGGAGATCGGTCTGGCGATGCAGGTGGGCGAAGAAACCATCAAGTGGCACATGAAGAACCTGTTCGCCAAGCTCGACGCCGGAACGCGAAAACAGGTCGTGCAGCGCGCGCGAATCCTCGGCCTGCTGGAGTAACCCGGCGCAGGGCACGGTCCCTCGTCCGTGCTCGCCCCCCTCGCCGATGGGGGGGAGAGCGGCAAGCATGCTGCCTACCCTTCGCAGCATCACAGAACCCGAGGAGACCCCCTTGAGCGAACTCGCCTCCCCTGCGGTCATCGACGCCGGCGCGCGGCTGCGCTCGATCCGCGTCGAGCCGATGACCTGCGCCATCGGCGCCGAACTGTCCAACGTGCACCTCGGCGTGGCGTCGCGAGACGCCGACCTGACAGCCGAGATCCACGCCCTGCTGCCCGCGCACAAGGTGCCC
>JBLMVT010000510.1:0-2882 GCA_050256835.1 Betaproteobacteria bacterium
GGCGCCGCCGATGATCGTCGTGGTGTCTTTCTCGACCTCGACACGGCGCGCGCGGCCGAGGTCGTCGAGCGTCGCCTTGGCCAGCGTGCGGCCGGTCTCCTCACTGATCACCGTGCCGCCCGTGACCACCGCCATGTCCTGCAGCATGGCCTTGCGGCGGTCGCCGAAGCCCGGCGCCTTGACGGCGCAGGTCTTGACGACGCCGCGGATCGTGTTGATGACCAGCGTCGCCAGCGCCTCGCTCTCGACTTCCTCGGCGACCACGACCAGCGGCAGGCCGGCCTTGGTGGTCGCTTCGAGCAGCGGCACCAGGTCGGTGACGTTGGCCAGGCGCCGGTCGCACAGCAGGATCGCCGCGTCCTCGAGCACCGCGGCTTGGCGCTCGGCGTTGTTGACGAAGTAGGCCGACAGGTAGCCGCGGTCGAACTGCAGGCCCTCGACGACCTCGAGCGCGCTCGTCATGCCCGAGCCGTCCTCGATCGAGACCGCGCCCTCGCGGCCGACCTTGTCCATCGCGTCGGCGATCAGCTTGCCGATCGAGGCGTCGTTGTTGGCCGAGATCGCGGCGACGTGGGCAATGGCCTGCGTGCCGCTGCACGGCTGGGCGAGCGCCTTCAGCTCGTTCACGACGACGTCGATCGCCTGCTCGATGCCGCGCTTGAGGTCCATCGGGTTCATCCCCGCGGCGAGGTACTTCAGCCCTTCAGTGACCATGCCGTGGGCCAGCACCGTGGCGGTGGTCGTGCCGTCGCCGGCCATCTCGCTGGTGCGCGCCGCGACCTCACGCAGCAGCTGCGCGCCCATGTTCTCGAAGCGATCCTCCAGCTCGACCGCCTTGGCGACCACGACGCCGGAGTTGACGATCTGCGGCGGCCCGAAGTCGCGCTCGAGGATGACCGTGCGGCCGCGCGGCCCGAGCGTGACGCGCACCGCCTCGGCGAGCGCGTCCATGCCGCGGCGGATGCGCTCGCGGGCTTCTTCGCGGTACAGGAGCTGCTTGGCGGCCATGGTCGCGGCCCTCGTCTCAGTCTGCGCGCGGCGCCAGCTCGCGCTCGAGGCGCGTCTCGATCTCCGACAGGCCGAAGCTGGTCAGGTCGAGGTCGGCGACGTGCGTCGTCGCCTTGGTCACCGCCTTCCCGAGCGCGTGCCTCAGCTCGCCGAGGAAGGGGCTCGACGCGATGATCGCCAGCGAGCCGTATTCGCCGGCGTCGAGCGCTTCGCCGAGCTTCTTCGCGATCTCGTGCGCGAACGCCTGGTGTTCCTTGCGGTGCGGGTCGCTGCGCGGCGTCAGCTCGGTGCCGCCGGCGCGGTCGCTGCGCTCGTGGCCCGGGCGGTCGCTCTGCAGCTCGCTGCCCTTGAGGCGGCTCTCCGGATGCTGCCAGGTGGCCAGCGCGCGCAGCGGCTCGTCGGCCGAATCGCGCGCCAGCAGGCGGGCGATCGATGCGTTGGCGACCAGGATCCATTGCGGTTTCATGTCGGTCCTTTGAGAAGCGGTCGGACGATTGTTCGGCGCACCGGGCCCCGGTGGCTTGACCGATGTCAGCCGCCGAGCCCCGCGCTGCGGCACACTGCGGCGCCATGGCGGCTGCCGACAAACCGTTCCGCATCCTCGCGCTGGCCGGCGGCGGCTACCTCGGTCTGTACACGGCGCGCGTGCTCGCCGCGCTCGAGGTGCGCTGCGGCGAGCCGCTCGGCCGCCGCTTCGACCTGCTGGCCGGCACCTCGGTCGGCGGCATCCTCGCCGTCGCGCTGGCATTCGAGGTGCCGATGGCGCGGCTGGTCGAGCTGTTCGTCGGCAAGGGCAGCGAGGTGTTCTCCGCGCGTTCGCTGCCGACCGGGACGGTCGCGCGCATGCTCGACCTCAGCCGCTCGGTGCTCGGGCCGAAGTACACCGGCGACGCGCTGCGCGCCGCGCTGGCTCGGGTGCTCGGCTCGCGCACGCTGTCCGACGCACGCCACGACGTCGTCGTGCCGGCGGTCAACGTGACGCGCAGCCACACCAAGGTGTTCAAGACGCCGCACGTGCCGGCCTCGCGTGGCGACGAACTGGTGCGCGCCGTCGACGTCGCGATGGCGACCTGCGCGGCACCCGCCTACTTCCCGTCGGTGGCGATCGGCGAGTCGATGTACGCCGACGGCGGCCTGTTCGCCGTCGCGCCCGACCAGGTCGCGCTGCACGAGGCCGAGCACTTCATGGGCGTCGACGTGCGCCGCGTGCGCATGCTGTCGGTCGGCACCGCCACCGCCGGCTACCGGCCCGCGCGCGGCGTCGGCGGCGACGACGGCGCGGTCGACTGGCTCGCCGACGGCCGGCTGATCCTGACCCTGGTGTCGGTGCAGCAGCAGCACGTGCAGGCGATGATGGAAGACCGCCTGGGCAGCCGCTACCGGCGCATCGACGCCGCCTGGCCCGCCGGCGCCGGGCTCGGCATCGACGTGGCGACGCCGGAGGCGGCCGACACGCTGCTCATGCTGGCCGACCGCTCGGTGGCCGCGCTCGAGCCTGGCGCGCTCGACGCCTGGCTCGGCGCGGCCGCTTGAGCCTCAGGCCGCGGCCGTGCGCACGCGGCGCAGCAGCTCGAACGCCAGACCGGCGAAGGTCGCCACCCAGGCGGCCAGCGCGACGGCGAGAAACACCGGCGGCAGGACGCCGAGGAAGCCGAATCCCATCGCCTCGATCATCCGGTCGGTGCCGGCCGCGTACATGCCGAGCGGAAACACCGCGCCCCAGTAGAGCGGGTCGTACCGGATCGGAAAACGCCGGTACACATGGCGCCACACCGCAAGGACCACCAGCATCGGTATCCACCACGTGCCGGTCGCCCAGTAGAAGACGGTGAAGCCCTTGATGAAGGGCAGCAGCGACAGCAGGAAGGGCGCGT
>JBLMVT010000511.1:0-4719 GCA_050256835.1 Betaproteobacteria bacterium
CGCATCGTGCGCAGCGCCGACGGCGCGGTGCGCGCCATCGTCGAGGAGAAGGACGCGACGCCCGAGCAGCGCGCGATCTGCGAGGTCTACACCGGCATGATGGCCGCCCCGACCGCCGCGCTGCGGCGCTGGCTCGGCGCGCTGGACAACGACAACGCGCAGCGCGAGTACTACCTGACGGACGTCGTCGCCATGGCGGTGGCCGAAGGCACCGCCGTGGTCGCCGCCCATCCGCGTTGCGAGGACGAGGTGCTCGGCGTGAACAGCCCGGCCCAGCTGGCGGCCCTGGAGCGGCGCGTGCAGCGCCGCCGCGCCGAGGCGCTGATGGACGCCGGCGTGCGACTGGCCGACCCGGCGCGCTTCGACCTGCGCGGAGAGCTGGTGTGCGGGCGCGACGTCGAGATCGACGTCAACTGCGTGTTCGAGGGCCGCGTCGTGCTCGGCGACGACGTGCGCATCGGCGCCAACTGCATCGTCGCCGACGCCGGCATCGGCGCGGGGGCGCACATCCACCCGTTCAGCCATGTCGAGGGCGCGCAGGTGGGCGCCGGGGCGCGCGTCGGCCCGTACGCGCGGCTGCGCCCGGGTGCCGAGCTGGGCCCCGAGGTGCACGTCGGCAACTTCGTCGAGATCAAGAACTCGACGCTGGCGCGCGGCGCCAAGGCCAACCACCTCGCCTACCTCGGCGACGCCACGGTCGGCGAGCGCGTCAACTACGGCGCCGGCAGCATCACCGCCAACTACGACGGCGTGCACAAGCACCGCACCGTGATCGGCGCCGACGCCCACGTCGGCAGCAACTGCGTGCTGATCGCGCCGGTGACGATCGGCGCGGGCGCGACCATCGGCGGCGGCTCGGCCGTCACCAAGGACGCGCCCGCCGGCCAGCTGACCCTGGCGCGCGCCCGGCAGGTGACGGTGCCGGGCTGGCAGCGGCCGGTCAAGTCGACGGCCAAGTCGAAGTAGCGCGCGCCGCGACCCAGCGCTCGAGCGCCTCGCTGGCCATCGGCGCGCCGATCGCCGAGCCCTGCAGTTCGTCGCAGCCGGCGGCGGCGAGAAACTCCCGCTGCGCGTCGGTCTCGACGCCCTCGGCGATCACCGTGATGCCAAGGCTGCGGCCCATCTGGATGATGGCGGTGGCGATCGCCGCCGAGTCGCGCTGGCCCGGCAGGTCGCGCACGAAGCTGCTGTCGATCTTCATCTTGTCGATCGGCAGCTCCTTGAGGTGGCCGAGCGACGAGTAGCCGGTGCCGAAGTCGTCGACCGAGATGCGGATGCCGAGGTTCTTCAGCCGGCGCAGCGTGTGCTTCACCCGCGGCAGGTCGGACATCAGCATGCGTTCGGTCAGCTCGAGTTCGAGCCGCTCGCCGGCCAGACCGGTGTCGCGCAGCACGTCGAGCACGCTGTCGACGAAATCGACCGCCTGGAACTGCATGCTCGACAGGTTGACCGCCACGGGCGCGCGCTCGAGCGGCCCGCCGCGCCACGTCTGCGCCGAGCGTGCGGCCTCGTGCAGCGCCCAGCGGCCGATCGGCAACATCAGCCGGCGCTGCTCGGCCAGCGGGATGAACTCGTCGGGCGGCAGCAATCCGCGGCGCGGGTGGCGCCAGCGGATCAGCGCCTCGCTGCCGACGTAGGCGCCGTCGCGCGCGGCCAGCTGCGGCTGGAAGTGCATCACGAACTCGCCGCGCTCGAGGCCCTGCGCCAGCTCGCCCTCGAGCACCAGCGCCGAGTAGGCGGCGCTGGCGGTACCGGGATCGAAGAACTGCACGTTGGCTCGGCCGCGCGACTTGGCGAGGTACATCGCCGCGTCGGCGTGCTTGATCAGCTCCGTCGGCGTGCCGCCGTGCTCGGGATAGAGCGCGACGCCGATCGACGGTGACACCGAGATCGGCCGCCCCTCGGCGTCGAACGGCGCCTCGATCACGCCCAGCAGCTTGCGTGCGACATCCTCGACGTCCTGGCGGCGCGCGGCGTCGTCGAGCAGCACCAGGAACTCGTCGCCGCCGAAGCGCGACACCAGGTCGGTCGCGCGCAGCACCGCGGTGATGCGCAGCGCCACCGTCTGCAGCAGGCGATCGCCGGCGAGGTGGCCGAGCGAGTCGTTGACGCGCTTGAAGTGGTCGAGGTCGATGAACAGCAGCGCCAGCGTGCGGCGCGCCTCGCCGTCCGGGTGCGTCAGCCGCTCGAGGTGCTCGATGAAGGCGGCGCGGTTGGGCAGGCCGGTGAGCGCGTCGTGGTGGGCGAGGTGGTGGATGCGCGAGCGCGCCGCCTCGCGGTCGCGCATGTCGCGCACGATCGTCATGCGCAGCCGCTCGCCGTTGTGCTCCATCGTGCGCACGATGAACTCGACCGGGATGCGCGTGCCGTCCTTGTGCACGATCGCGCTGTCGTAGCTCGTCTCCTGCCCGGAGGCCATCACCGCGGCGACCTTCGCCACCGCGTCGGGGGCGACGAACTCGAGCGTGCGCCGGCCGACCAGCTCGTCGAGCGTGTAGCCGATCAGCGCGCACAGCGGCGGGTTGGCGTCGGTGATGACGCCGCCCTTGTGGAACACGATGCCTTCGGCGCTGGCCTGCATGAACTTGGCCAGCCGCTCCTCGGACTCGCGCACCGCCTGCTCGGCGAGCCGGAACTTGCTGATGTCCGAGATCAGCACGAAGGCGGCGATCGGCGCGCCCTCGGCGTCCAGGTGCGGCAGCAGGTCGACCTCGATCCAGCGCGGCTGGCCGGCCGCGTCGTGCAGGCGGCGCTCGTACGACACCGGCTGGCGCTGCTGCAGCATGCGGTCGACGTAGGGCTGGATCTCGGCCGCCGCCGCGGGACCGATGATCTCGGCGACGGTCAGCCCGAGCACCGAGCGCTCGTCGCGGCCGAAGGTGCGGGCGTACTCCTTGTTGGCGAACAGGCAGCGGTTGCTCTCGGCATCGAAGTAGGCGATCAGCACCGGCACGTTGTCGGCCAACAGGCGGAACTGCTGCGCCTTGGCGCGCGCCGCCAGCTCGGCGCGCCGGCCCGCGCTCACGTCGTGCAGCACGCACAGGTAGTGGCCGGCCTCGGGCAGCCAGCGCGCCGCGCAGTCGAGCCAGCGCGCTGCGTCGTCGCCGGGATGCAGCGCGAGCGGCACGACGAAGTCCTCCCGCCGCACCAGGCGCTCGAGCAGTTCTCCGGTGCCTGCCGCGTCGATCAGCCCGAGCCAGCCACGGCCGAGCAGCGCGGCCGGCGGCAGCCCGGTCAGCGCGGCGAGCGCCCGGTTGGCCTGCAGCGCGTCGCCCTGCGGCGACAGCAGCAGCACGCCGCTGGGCAGCAGGTCCCAGGGTGCGGTGATCCCGTCGCCGGGCGACTGCAGCTGGCGGCCGCTCACGGCGTGGCGGCCTCGGCCGCGCGCGCCACGACCTCGCGCGCCAGGCACAGGTCGTCCC
Organism: Betaproteobacteria bacterium; assembly: GCA_050256835.1. Taxonomy (GTDB): domain Bacteria; phylum Pseudomonadota; class Gammaproteobacteria; order Burkholderiales; family Burkholderiaceae_C; genus JAMHWF01. The sequence continues at coordinate 3,423 of JBLMVT010000511.1, forward strand.
AGGCGCGCGCCTTGTCGAGCGGATTGCGCAGCAGGTAGGCCGGGTGGTAGGTGACGACCAGCGGGACGCCCTGCCAGTGGTGCACCCGGCCGCGCAGCCGCCCGACCGCCTCGTCGGAGCGCAGCAGCGACTGCACCGCGAAGCGGCCCATGGCGAGGATGATGCGCGGCGCCACGAGCGCGACCTGGCGCATCAGGAAGGGCTCGCAGCGCGCCAGCTCGTCCGGCTCGGGGTTGCGGTTGCCCGGCGGCCGGCACTTCAGCGTGTTGGCGATGAAGACCTGCCGCGCCGGATCGGCGGTCGCGCGCGTCAGCCCGATCGCCGCCAGCATGTTGTCGAGCAGCTGGCCCGCCTTGCCGACGAACGGCTCGCCGCGCAGGTCCTCCTGCTCGCCCGGTGCTTCGCCGACGATCATCCAGTGCGCGCTCTCGTTGCCGACCCCGAACACCGTGTTCGTGCGCCGCTCGCACAGCCTGCACGCGCGGCACGCGGCCACCGCCTCGCGCAGCGCCGGCCAGTCGAGCGACGCCACGTCCAGCGGCACGGCCTCCGCGGCTGGCGCCGCGACCGCCGCTCCCTCCCCCCCGCTCGGCGGGTGGGCAGGGGGGGAGCGATCCTGTTTCCCATCCAGGATCGCCGCGCGATCCCGGCAATGGGAATCCGCGACCACGCGGATTCCCATTTCCTCCAGCATCGCCACCTGCCGCTCAGACCACGCCATCGCCGCCCTTCGCCGCGATCGCCAGGCTCATCACCAGCGCGTCCTCGCGCCGGTTGCGCGGCGCCGGATAGTAGCTCCTGCGCATGCCGACCTCGGTGAAGCCGTAACGGCGGTAGATCGACCGCGCGCGCAGGTTGCTCGTGCGCACCTCGAGCCACAGCGTGCGCGCACCGCACTCGATGCAGCGCTCGACCAGCGCGTCGAGCAGGGCCCGCGCATGACCGTGGCCCCGCGCGGCCGGCGCGACGGTCAGGTTGAGCAGGTGCATCTCCTCGACGCCGGCCATCGCCACCATGTAGCCGAGCAGATCGGCGTCGACGAATACGCCCTCGAGCAGGTAGCCCGCGGCGATCGAATCGAGGAAGTTGCCGCGCGTCCACGGGAAGCCGTAGCACACGCGCTCGATCGCCAGCACTGCGTCGAGATCGTCGACGCCGAGCGGTCGCAGCCGGCGCCCGCCGGCCGGCGCGGACTCGCGCCACAACGCGCTCATCCGGGCGCCCTCGCGCTGCGTGCGGCCTCGCGCTCGGCGGTCGTGAGCGCGACCTTGTCGCGCAGGTAAAGCGGCAGCGCCGC
>JBLMVT010000512.1:0-2907 GCA_050256835.1 Betaproteobacteria bacterium
CCTTCCTCGATGTTGCGCGCCGCGCCGAAGAAGCGCTTGGGGCGCTGCAGCGCGTTGGCGTCGACGCCGCCGGTCAGCACCTTGCCCGATGACGGCAGCACGTTGTTGTAGGCGCGCGCCAGGCGGGTGATCGAGTCGAGCAGGATCACCACGTCCTTCTTCAGCTCGACCAGGCGCTTGGCGCGCTCGATCACCATCTCTGCGACCTGCACGTGGCGTGCCGCGGGCTCGTCGAAGGTCGAGCTGATGACCTCGCCGCGCACGGTGCGCTGCATCTCGGTGACTTCCTCGGGCCGCTCGTCGACCAGCAGCACGATCAGGTAGACCTCGGGGTAGTTGGCGACGATGGCGTGCGCGAGGTGCTGCATCATCATCGTCTTGCCGCTCTTGGGCTGGCTGACGAGCAGCGCGCGCTGGCCTTTGCCGATCGGGGCGATCAGGTCGATGATGCGGCTGGTGATGTTCTCGTCGCCCTTGATGTCGCGTTCGAGCTTGAACTGCTCCTTGGGGAACAAGGGCGTCAGGTTCTCGAACATGATCTTGTTCTTGCTCTCCTCAGCCGTGCCGCCGTTGACGCGGTCGACCTTCACCAGCGCGAAATAGCGCTCGCCGTCCTTGGGCACGCGCACCTCGCCCTCGATCAGGTCGCCGGTGTGCAGGTTGAAGCGGCGGATCTGGCTGGGCGAGAGGTAGATGTCGTCGGTCGACGCCATGTAGCTCGCCTCGGGCGAACGCAGGAAGCCGAAGCCGTCGGGCAGCACCTCGAGCACGCCGTCGCCGAACACCTGCTCGCCGGCCTTCGCGCGCTTCTTCATGATCGCGAACATCAGCTCCTGCTTGCGCATGCGGCTGACGTTCTCGATCTCCAGGGCTTCGCCCATCTTGATGAGCTCGGAGACGTGCTTGGTCTTCAGTTCGGAGAGATGCATCGCATCGACACCTGTGATGAGCGGCGCTGGGCTCGGGGTGTGGCCGTGTCGGAGGCATTCGCGCGCTCAGCCTGGAGGCTGACACGCCCGCGTCCCGAACCGGATGGGAAACTGATCGCTGGAGTTTGCCGGGCCCACGCGCCCTTCAGCGGGCCCGGCGTGGCGGCGGAATCGCCGCAGCGGCGTCAGGCTTGTGGCCCTTTCGTCGTCCCGGCTGGAACCGGGATGGCGCTGCAGCAGCGCCGCTGCAATTGCGAGGGATTATAGATGACCGTCGAGGAAGGCCGTCAATTGGGCCTTCGACAGTGCGCCGACCTTGGTCGCCGCGAGTTGCCCGCCCTTGAACAGCATCAGCGTGGGAATGCCACGGATGCCGAAGCGGGCCGGTACGTCGCGGTTCTCGTCGACGTTCATCTTGGCGACCTGCAGCCGCTCGCCGTAGGTCTTCGAGACTTCGTCGAGGATCGGCGCGATCATCTTGCATGGCCCGCACCACTCGGCCCAGTAGTCGACCAGCACCGGCTTGTCGGACTTGAGCACGTCGCTCTCGAACGAGGCGTCGGAGATGTGTTTGATCAGTTCGCTGCTCATGATGAAGAAGACTCCGCCGACGGCTGCCGGCTAAGCTGAACGCCTGGCGCGGGCGATCGCGTCGGATCGATTCTGACACAAGGACCGTTGGCCGGACGGCGCTGCAGGCGGCACTCCCGCTATGGCTGCGATAGCGAGCGAGCATCCCGCATGCCATGAAACGATGCCGGGGCGGGAATAGACCGCGATTGCCGCTCTCATCGGCGCGTCGGGTCGGCTCATGCTGCGCTCCAATGGCGCAATCTGCGCATTGCCCTTGTCATGCCGTCCGCTGCCGCGCCCCCGTTCCTGCCCTCGCGAGCGCCTGCGATGCGCAGCGTCGGCCGCTTCTTGCTGCGCACGCTGGTGGGCCGCAGCGAGCGCACGATGCTCTGGTTGGCCGACGACCCGCGCTACGGCCAGACGATGCTGCTCAGCCTGGCGCGCGCCGCGCTAGCCGAGTCGGCGCTCGCCGAGGCGCTGGTCGCGGCGCGGCATGCGGCCCGCCTGACCCACCCGCACCTCGCGCCGGTGATCGAGGTCGGCGCGCACGAGCAGCGGCTCTACGTGCTGCACGACCACGCGCTCGGCCGTCCGCTCGCCGAGCGGCTGGCTGCCGAGCTGCCAGCCGACCCCCAACAGATCGCCGCCTGGCTGGCGCAGGCACTCGAGGGGCTGGCGTTCGCCCACGACGCCGGGCATTCGCACGGCGACATCCAGCCGCACCACCTGCTGATCGACGAGCGCGGTCAGGCGCGCCTCGCCGCATTGCCGACCTGCGCCCGTGCCGGCGCGCCGGCCGGCGAGCGGCGCGGCGCCGAGTCGCGCGGGCTGTCGATGGATCCGTCCCGCCTGCGCGCGCAGCGCGGCGCTGCCGAACGCGACGTGCTGGCGCTCGGCGTGCTCGCCCACGGCCTGCTGGCCGGAGCGCCGGCGTTCGACGAGCCCGACGTCGGGCGTGTCGTCGAGCGGCTTGCACCGCTCGGCCGCGAGACGCTGCGCCTGCCCTGGGGCACGGCGCAGCCGGTGTCCGAGGCGCTGCGCGTCATCGTCGACCGCGCGACGCACGATCAGCCACGACGGCGCTACCTCGGTGCGCGCAGCTTCGCGCGCGCGCTCGACGGCTGGCGCCGCGCAGACGCCGACGATGCGGGCGGCCCGATCGCGCTCCTGCTCGACCGGGTGACGACGGTCGGTCACCTGCCGGCGATGCCCGGCATCGGGTCGACCGTCAGGCGGCTCGCGCGCACCGACCGCCAGCACACCAGCGCGCTCGCCGAGCAGGTGCTGCTCGACCTCGCCCTGTCGTTCGAGCTGCTGCGGCAGGTGAATTCCGCGCAGGCCCGGTCGGTGCAGGGCGCCGGCCACGGCCCGGTGCTGACGGTGCGCCGCGCGATCGCGCTGCTCG
>JBLMVT010000513.1:0-7016 GCA_050256835.1 Betaproteobacteria bacterium
GCCGCGCGCATGCGGTCCTGCGCCTTGCGCATCTTCGACGCGGCGACCATCTCCATCGCCTTGGTGATCTTCTTGGTGTTCTCGACGCTCTTGATCTTGGCGCGGATTTCCTTGCCGGCGGCCATGCGATGACTCCTGTCAGGCGAGCGGACCCGGCCGGCGCCGGGCCGCCCCGAACCGGCCGGCGCCCCCTCGGGGGGCAGCGAACGGAGTGAGCGTGGGGGTCGACATTTAAGCGAAGGACTTCTTGAACGCCGCGATGGCGCCGTTCAGCTCGTCCTCGGCGGCCTTGTCCATCGCCTTGTCTGCTTCGAGCTTCTGCAGCAGCGCCGCATGGCTGGACTTCAGGTGCTGGTGCAGGCCGTGCTCGAAGGCGAGCACCTTCTTCACGTCGACGTCGTCCATGTAGCCCTTGTTGACGGCATACAGCGAGGCGGCCATCAGCGAGATCGGCAGCGGCGAGTACTGCGGCTGCTTCAGCAGCTCGGTGACGCGCGCGCCGCGGTCGAGCTGCTTGCGCGTCGCCTCGTCGAGGTCGCTGGCGAACTGCGCGAACGCGGCCAGCTCGCGGTACTGTGCGAGGTCGGTGCGGATGCCGCCCGACAGCGCCTTGATCAGCTTGGTCTGCGCCGCGCCGCCGACGCGCGACACCGAGATGCCGGCGTTGATCGCGGGCCGGATGCCGGCGTTGAACAGCGAGGTCTCGAGGAAGATCTGCCCGTCGGTGATCGAGATGACGTTGGTCGGCACGAACGCCGACACGTCGCCGGCCTGCGTCTCGATGATCGGCAGCGCCGTCAGCGACCCCGTCCTGCCCTTGACCTCGCCCTTGGTGAACTTCTCGACGTACTCGGCGTTGACGCGCGCGGCGCGCTCGAGCAGGCGGCTGTGCAGGTAGAACACGTCGCCGGGGAAGGCCTCGCGGCCCGGCGGGCGGCGCAGCAGCAGCGACACCTGGCGGTAGGCCACGGCCTGCTTGGACAGATCGTCGTAGATGATCAGCGCGTCCTGCCCGCGGTCGCGGAAGTACTCGCCCATCGTGCAGCCCGAGTACGCGGCGACGTACTGCATCGCCGCCGACTCGGAGGCCGAGGCGGCGACGACGATCGTGTAGTCCATCGCGCCGTGCTGCTCCAGCGCGCGCACCACGTTCTTGATCGAGCTGGCCTTCTGCCCGATCGCGACGTAGACGCAGGTCATGTTCTGACCCTTCTGGTTGATGATCGTGTCGATCGCCACCGCGGTCTTGCCGGTCTGGCGGTCGCCGATGATCAACTCGCGCTGGCCGCGACCGATCGGCACCATCGAGTCGATCGACTTCAGACCGGTCTGCACCGGCTGGCTCACCGACTGGCGCGCGATCACGCCGGGCGCGACCTTCTCGATCACGTCGGTCATCTTCGCGTTGATCGGGCCCTTGCCGTCGATCGGCGCGCCGAGCGCGTTGACGACGCGGCCGATCAGCTCGGGGCCGACCGGCACATCGAGGATGCGGCCGGTGCAGCGCACCGTGTCGCCCTCGGAGATGTGCTCGTACTCGCCCAGGATGACCGAGCCGACCGAGTCGCGCTCGAGGTTGAGCGCCAGCCCGAAGGTCGGCGTGCCGTCGGCGGTCGGCGGGAACTCGAGCATCTCGCCCTGCATCGCCTCGGACAGGCCGTGGATGCGGCAGATGCCGTCGGTCACCGTGACGACCGTGCCCTGGTTGCGGATGTCCGACGAGACGCCGAGGCCCTCGATGCGACTCTTGATCAGTTCGGAGATTTCGGCGGGGTTGAGTTGCATGACTTGCTCCTGGGTCGCCGCGGCTTCAGGCCGCCAGCGCCATCTTCATCTGTTGCAGACGGGCCGCCACCGAGGTGTCGAGCACCTCGTCGCCGACCACCACGCGGATGCCGCCAATCAGCTCGGGCGCGAGCTGGACCGTCGCGTGTAGCTTGCGCCCAAAGCGCTTCTCCAGGGTCGCGACCACGTCGCCGAGCTGCGCGTTGTCGATCGGATAGGCGCTGTAGACGATCGCATCCGACATGCCCGAGTGCGCGTTGACGAGCGCGCGGAACTGGGCCGCGATCTCCGGCAGTGCGGCCAGCCGCCCGTTGTCGAGCACGGTGCGCAGCAGGTTCCTGACGCTGTCCGAAAGCGGCGTGCCGGCGACGGCCGTCATCAGGTCGAACACCTGCGCGTCGGCCACCTTCGGATTGCTGGCGAACTGGCGCAGGCGGTCGTCGGCTGCAAGTGCCGCGAGCGCGTCGAGCTGCGCCGCCGTCTGCTGCGCGCCGCCGCCCTCGGCAACCTCGAACAGGGCCTGTGCGTAGGGGCGGGCGATGGTGGCGAGTTCGGCCATGTCGTCAGTCCTCGCGCGCGCTCAAAGCTCGACCTTGAGCCGGTTCAGCAACTCGGCGTGCACGCGGGCGTCGACTTCCCTGCGCAGGATCTGCTCGGCGCCCTTGACGGCCAGCGTGGCGACCTGGTCGCGCAGCGCCTCGCGGGCCTTGCTGGCTTCCTGTTGCGCCTCGGCGCGCGCCTGGGCGACGATCTTGGCGCCCTCTTCGGCAGCGCGCGCCTTGGCTTCCTCGATCATCGAATGTGCCAGGCGCTCGGCGTCGGCCAGCCGCTTGCCGGCGTCGTCGCGGGCGGCGGCGAGCTGCTCCTCGACGCGCTTGTGGGCCACCGACAGCTCGGCCTTGGCCTTGTCGGCGGCCGACAGCCCCTCGGCGATCTTCTGCGCGCGCTGGTCGAGGGCGGTGGCGATCGGCGGCCAGACGAACTTCATCGTGAACCAGACGAGGATCAGGAACACGATCATCTGCAGGATGAAGGTAGCGGTAATGCTCACGATGGGCCTCGAGGACGGGCGGTGACGACGCGAACCGCCGGCAGGACCGGCGGCACGGGCGGCGGTGGACCGGCTTACTTGGGCAGGTTGGCGAGCTGGCCGAGGAACGGGTTCGCGGTGGTGAACCACAGCGCGATGCCGACGCCGATGATGAACGAGGCGTCGATCAGGCCGACCAGCAGGAACATCTTGGTCTGCAGTTCGCCCATCAGTTCGGGCTGGCGGGCGGCCGATTCGAGGTACTTGCTGCCCATCACGCCGATGCCCACGCACGCGCCGAGCGCGCCCAGACCGATGATGAGACCCGCGGCGACCGCGACGAGACCGATGAGTTCCATGTTGACTCCTGTGTAGAAATGGAAGCGGGAAAGGGAAGCGAGAGCGGGACGGTCAATGCGCGTCGTGCGCCTGCCCGATGTAGACCAGCGTCAGCATCATGAAGATGAACGCCTGCAGCACGATGATCAGGATGTGGAAGATGGCCCAGATGGTGCCCGCCACGATGTGGCCGGCGGCCAGCGCGAAACCGGTGGCCGACAGCGTGAACGCGCCGCCCAGCATGGCGATCAGCAGGAAGATCAGCTCGCCCGCGTACATGTTGCCGAACAACCGCATGCCGTGCGAGAAGGTCTTGGCGATGAACTCGATCACCTGCATCGCGAAGTTGAACGGGTACAGCAGCCAGTGGTTGCCGAACGGGGCGGTGAACAGCTCGTGGATCCAGCCGCCCAGCCCCTTGATCTTCACGTTGTAGATCAGGCACAGGATCAGCACCGCGACCGACAGGCCCATCGTCACCGACAGGTCGGCGGTCGGCACGACACGCAGGTAGGCGTGCTCGGTGTCGTGCCCGGTGAGCGCGAACACGCCCTTCCAGATCAGCGGCAGCAGGTCGACCGGCAGCAGGTCCATCGTGTTGAGCAACACGATCCAGATGAACACCGCCAGCGCCAGCGGCGCGACCATCTTGCGGCTCTTGGCGTTGTGGACGATGCCCTTGGCCTCGTTCTCGACCCACTCGAAGAGGATCTCGATCGCCGCCTGGAAGCGGCCCGGCACGCCGGCGTGGGCGCGGCGCGCGGCGCGCCACAGGAACAGGAAGGTGCAGGCGGCCAGCAGCGTCGAGAAGAAGAAGGAGTCGAAGTTGAAGACCGAGAAGTCGACCAACCCTTTGGGCATCGCGTTGTGCAGATGCGTCAAGTGGTGGACGATGTATTCACCCGACGTGAGCGCGTGACCTTCGGCTTCCATCTCTTGTCGTCCCGATTCGGCTCTTGTTCAACGCCCGCGCCACAGCAACGCGAGCCAGTACACCTGGATGCACAGCACCAGAGCGACCAGCAGGGCCGGCCAGCTCAGGGGCTGGACGATCTTCGGCGCCAGCAGCAGCATGGCCACCGAAGCCGCGATCTTCACAAAGCTCCACGACAGCAGGCTGACAACGCCGAGGCCGACCGGGCGACCGGGCGGCCGGCGGCTCGTGCCGTGCGCCATCAGCGCGCCGGGCAGCACCGCCACGGCCGCGCCGTACAGCGCCGATCCGGCCACCGACGCGCTGCCGCTCGCCAGCCACGCGAGCGCGGCGACCCCGATGCCGACCCCGCACTGCGTCGCGACCACCCGCCACGGCGAGACAGACGGGTTCTTCGCCCGCAGCGCCTGCGCCTCCTCGCGCGTCAACGGCGCAGCGCGATCGTCGTCCTCGTCGTCCCACCGGCCGGGGCCGTCATGTCCGAGGGGCTCGCGCATGACGGTCGTGGGCCTGTGAAGCAAAGCCTCGGGATTATACGCATTCATCCTCGCCGCTCCGCCGTCCGGCGACCTGCCGGACGCGATGCGATCGTGCGGCCGGCGCGGCGTCGCGTCGATGACCTCGGAGGTCATCGACGCGCTGCGGCGGGTCAGGCGGCGAGACGCGCGAAGGCGACCGGCAGCCCGGGCACGTCGACGCGCAACGCGAGCACGCAGCCGGCCCAGGGCTCGTGAGCCAGCTCATCGGCCGGGCGGTGCTGGCGCGCGGTGGTGACGTACAGCGTGCGCAGGTCGGCGCCGCCGAAGCACGGCATGGTCGGGCAGCGCACCGGCAGCGCGACCTCGCTGCGCGGCGTGCCGTCGCTCGCCAGCTGCACCAGCCGCGCGCCCTCGTACATCGCCAGCCAGACGTTGCCGTCGGCGTCGACCGCCGCGCCGTCGGGCCGCCCGCCGTAGCGCTCGAGCGGCGCGCCCGGCGCACGCTCGGCGAAGCGGGCGAAGACACGCCGTTGCGCGATCGCTCCGCTGGAGCGATCGTAGTCGAGCGCGTACAGCGTGTGCGCCTTCGTGTCGGCCCAGTACATCGTGCGCGCGTCGGGACTCCAGCCCAGCCCGTTGGACACGGTGATGCCATCGGCCTTGCGTTCGAGCCGGCCGCCGTCGAGGCAGTACAGCGCGGCCTGCGGCACGCGCGGCTCGCGCAGCGTGCCGCACCAGAAGCGCCCTGCGGGATCGCACTTGCCGTCGTTGAAGCGCTCGTGCGCCGGGTCGTAGGGCGGCACGGCGAGCTGCCGCTCGGCGCCGGTCGCCGGATCGAAGAACCAAAGGCCGTCGCGCCGCGCCAGCAGCACGCCGCCGCCTTCCACCGGCGCGGCGCTGGCGACGTCGCTGGCGAACGCGTGGCGCGCGAGCCGGCCATCCGCGGGATCGAACACGCGCAGCTCGCGCCCGGCGATGTCGCAGTAGTACAGGCGCTGCTCGTGCGGATGCCAGAACGGCGACTCGCCGAGCAGCGCCGGTTCCGCGACGGCGCGCTCGACAGGCATCGTCAGGCGCCGAGCTGGGTGCCGCTGGACAGCAGGTGCACGTGCTCGGCGTCGGGCGTGCGCAGCGCGGCGAGCACCGATTGCGCGCCCCGCATCAGCAGCCCGAGGTCGGAGGCGACGGCCAGGAAATCGAAGCCGGCCGCGCGGTACTGCGCGACGGCGTCCGGCGAACCCCCGACCGTGCCGACCGGCTTGCCGATCGCCTTGCAGCGGCGCACCACCTGCGTCATCGTCTGGATCACCGCCGGGTGGGTCAGCTGGCCCGGGTAGCCCATCGACGCCGACAGGTCGGCCGGCCCGACGAACAGCGCGTCGACACCGTCGACGCCGGCGATCGCCTCCAGCCGCTCGACTGCCGCCGCCGATTCGATCTGCAAGATCACGCCCATGCCGGCGTTGGCGGTCTTGAGGTAGGCCGGCTGGGTGCCGTAGCGCGACGCGCGGTTCATGCCGGCCATGCCGCGTATGCCCTCGGGCGGGTAGCGCGTCGAGGCGACCGCCCGCTGCGCCGCGTCGGCGTCCTCGACGAACGGGAACAGCAGCGTGGTGGCGCCGAGGTCGAGCACGCGCTTGACGACCACGGCGTCGTTCCACGGCACGCGCACCACCGGCACCATCTTCGTGCCGCACAGCGCCTGCAGGACGTGCAGCAGGTCCATCACGTCGAGCGGGGCGTGCTCCATGTCGACCACGCCCCAGTCGAAGCCGGCGTGGCCGACCGCCTCGGCGACGACCGGACTGGCCGACATGATCCAGGTGCCGAGCGGCGGATGGCTGCCGGCCGCCTTGAGCAGCTGCTTGAAAGCATTCATCGAGTTCCCCTTCGGTTCGTTGCGTCGTGCGTCAGTAGCGCGACACCGCCTCGCCCAGGTCGGCCTTGAGGTAGTGCGCGCCGGCGATCGGGTTGTAGTAGTACGGCGGCACCTCGGCGAAACCGAGCGAGCCGTACAGGCCGCGCGCGGCCTCCATGTCGTCGAGCGTGTCGAGCAGCATCACGGAGTAGCCGGCCTGGGTGGCGCGGTCCATCAGCGCCTGCGCGAGCACGCGGCCGATGCCGAAGCGGCGGAACGCCGGCCGCACGTACAGCCGCTTCATCTCGCAGGCATTGGCGTAGTCGACGTCGGCGATCGGCCGGAACGCGCCGCAGCCGGCCAGCGCGTCGTCGACCCAGGCCAGCAGCAGCAGCCCGCGCGGCGCCGCGTACTCGCCGGGCAGGTCGGCCAGTTCGGCATCGAAGCCCTGGAAGCAGAGGTCGACGTCGAGACTGTCGGCGTACTCGCGGAAGATCGCGCGGGCCGCGTCGAACTGCGCGTCGGTGTCGGGGACGACCAGGCGGATGCGGGGCGTGTCCATCGAAGGCGCGGGCAGGGGGCGACAGACGC
>JBLMVT010000514.1:0-3648 GCA_050256835.1 Betaproteobacteria bacterium
GAGGCGCCGCGCAGGAACAGCCGCGAGACGGTCTGCGCCAGCTGCTCGCGCTGCTCGCCGTCGGCGGCCTGCAGCTCGGCCAGGGCGCCGTGCAGCATCTTCTGCGTCAGGCCGCGCGACAGCGCGTCGAGCACGGCGTCGACGTCCTCGCCGCGCGCCAGCAGCTTGCGCGCGCGCGACAGCTCGGCGGCGCGCCAGTCGTCGGCCTGCGCGTTCAGCGCCTGGATCAGCGGCACCGTGGCGCGTCGCTCCAGCCAGTGCTGGAAGCTCTGCACGCCGCTTTCGATGATCGCCTCGGCCTGCTGCACGGCCGCCTGGCGTTTCTCGCCCGCCGTCTGCACCAGCGCCGAGAGATCGTCGACGGTGTAGAGGTAGACGTCGTCGAGACGGGCCACCTCGGGCTCGATGTCGCGCGGCACCGCGAGATCGACCATGAACATCGGCCGGTGCTTGCGTGCCTTCAGCGCGCGTTCGACCGCACCCAGGCCGATGATCGGCAGCGAGCTGGCGGTGCACGAGACGACGGCGTCGAACTCGGCCAGCCGCGACGGCAGCTCGGCCAGGCGGATGGCCTCGGCGCCGAAGTGCGCGGCCAGCTTCTCGCCGCGTTCGAGCGTGCGGTTGGCGACCGCCATCGCGCGCGGCGTGCGCGCGGCGAAGTGAGTCGCGACCAGATCGATCATCTCGCCGGCGCCGACGAACAGCACCCTGATGCGGCCCAGATCCTCGAACAGCTGGGCGGCCAGCCGGACGGAGGCGGCGGCCATGCTGATCGAGTGCGCGCCGATCTCGGTGGCGCTGCGCACCTCCTTGGCGACCGAGAACGAGCGCTGGAACAGCTGGTGCAGCGTGCGGCCGAGCGTGCCGGCCTGGTCGGCCTCGCGCACCGCCTGCTTCATCTGGCCGAGAATCTGCGGCTCGCCCAGCACCATCGAGTCGAGCCCGCTAGCCACGCGGAAGGCATGGCGCGCGACCTGCGCGTCTTCCATCACGTAGGCGTGGCTGAGCAACTGCTGGTCGGCCACGCCGCCGACGCCGGCCAGCCACTCGAGCGCCGGCTGCATCAGCTCGCGAGTGCGCCCGGGTTCGGCCGCGCAGTACAGCTCGGTACGGTTGCAGGTCGACAGCAGCGCGGCTTCGGGCGGGTTCGTGCCGCGGCGCACCCGTTCGCGAAAGCCCTGCAGCGCGGGTGCCAGCTGGTCGATCGGGAACGCGAAGCGACCGCGCAGGTCGACCGGCGCGGTGCTGTGGTTCAAGCCGAGGGCGAGCACGCTCATCGGTCCGGATTATAAAATTCGCCCCCGCCGCGCCGCGGGCGGCGAGCTTCGCCCTTGCGACACGTCAAGGCGGCGCCCCTGCCCGGCACGTTGCGCAAAGCCGTCACTTGGGTCCGCTCGAAGCCCTCGATCACCTGCTGAACTTCCTGCTGCCGGCGTTCGCCCTCGGCGGCCTCGCCGCGGCCATGACCAAGCTGATCTGGCGCCGCGAGCTGGTCGGCGTGGGTTGGCGCCGGCTGGCCGGGTGGGCCAGCGTGGCCGCCGCCGGGGCGCTGTTCGGCGGTCTCGTCGCCTTCGGCCGCGACGGCACGATGGCGACGTACGGGGCGATGCTGCTCGCTACCGCGCTGGCGCTGTGGTGGGCGGGTTTTCGTCGCTGAGCGGCGCGCCGCTACTTGACGCATCGGTCCAGCTTGCGCTCGAACGAGTCGCCCAGCCAGTCGAGGAAGTCGCGGTGCCGCTCGAGGCTGGAGGCGAACAATGGCACGACGCCGCGCCACTCGGCTTCGCTCCAGCGCGCTTGCGAGCGCATCTCGCACAGCCGTTGCAGCGACGGCGACAGGAACACCACCTGGGTGTCGATGCGATCGAGCACCAGCCCGATGTCGCCGCCGGGCGACTCGGCGCAGCGCGTGCGCCCGCCGGTCGCGTCGAGCAGCGCGATCGCACCGTCCGCCGCGCGCTGCTGCGCCTCGGGCAGCGACGCCGCGAAGGCGACCTTGCCGAAGTGCGCGTCGAGCGCGTGCGCAATCTTGGCGACGTAGGCCTGGCCGATGTCGAGCCGCGCGTTCACTTCCGGCGGCGTGATCCCGGTCAGCGGCAGCAGGAAGCTCGAAGGCCGCGGCGCCTCCTTCAGCGTCAGGCGGCGGCAGGAGTCGATCAGCGCCAGCAGCCGCTCGGTGTTCCTCGACACCACCAGTGTGAGCGGCGTGCCGCGCGCCAGCGGCCCCGGCGTGTCCGCGCTCGACAGCTGCGCCGGGTCGGGCAGGCCGTCGAAGGGGCGCGCCACCGAGGGCGGCGTCAGTCGTACCGTGTTCGCGCAGCCGGCGAGCAGCAGGGCGAGCAGGGTGACGAGAAGGACGCGGCACATGCTTGCGATTCATACCGACCGATACACCGCGCGGCGCGCCATCAGTGCGCGAAGGCCTCGTCGATGCCGAGCACGCGACCGGTTTCCCCGGCCTCGTACCCTGCGAGCGCCGCGACGGCGGACCGGTACGCCGGGGAGCACAGCAATTTCAGCACCTGCGATACCGGAGGGTGCCTCGAATTGGCCCTGGCGAAGGCAAGGAAATAGCGCTCGCGCACCAGCGGGATGAAGTGCAGCCCGAAGCGCCGCGCCGCCGTCTGCACGCCGACGCCGACGTCGGCCATGCCGCTGGCGATGAAGGCTGCGACCGCCGCATGGGTGAATTCGGCGCTGTCGTAGCCGTCGATGTCGGCGGGCTCGACGCCTTCGCGCGCGAGCAGCAGTTCGGTCAGCATGCGCGTGCCCGAGCCTTCGGGGCGGTTGACGAAGCGCAGCTCGCTGCGGCGCAGGTCGGCCAGCCCGCGCAAGCGCTTGGGGTTGCCCGGCGCGCAGAACAGCCCCTGCGAGCGCACCGCCACCTGCACCAGCATGTGCACCTCGTCGCGCAGCCAGCGCATGTAGCGGCGCGCGGCCGGCGCCTCGAACTCGCCGATCGGCACGTGGAAGCCGGCGAAGTCGCATTCGTCGCGCGCGAGTGCCGCGACCGACTCGAAGCTGTTGCGGTAGCGCAGCTCGACCGGCAGCTGCGCCGCATCGAGTTGCTCGAGCAGCGCGGCGATCGCGAAGCCGTGGCTGGCGTGCAGGCGCAGGGCACGCGGTGTGCGCTCGAGCGTGCGGTCCAGCTCGTTCTCCAGCTCGGAAGCGAGCGACTGCAGCATGGGCGACAGCCGTGCCGCGATGCGCCGGTCGGCCCAGATCAGCTTCTCGGCCAGCGGCGTCAGCGTCGAGCCGCGCCCGCGGCCGGCATCGAGCAGCGGATGCCCGAACAGCGCCTCGGCGCGCTTGATCTGCCCCCAGGCGTGGCGGTAGGACAGGCCCACGCTGCGTGCCGCCTGGGCGATGGCGCCGCTGTCCTGCACGGCCGCGAGCAGCGCCAACAGGCCGGTGGTGTCGACGCTCTGTCCGGGCTCGGCCGAGTCGCGCCCCAGCTCCCATTGAGGGGCGATGCGAATGCGCAGCATCGTGTCAGGCATTGTGCAAGCGGGTACATATAGTGCACTGTTGGAGGAGCTAACGTGCATCATCCCGCTGCCGCCACAAAATGGCATCCGTCGCCATAGGCGCGCGATAAGCCCGCCCGCCAACGCCCCGCATGATCCCGACCACCACTCCCATCCGCGC
>JBLMVT010000515.1:0-2830 GCA_050256835.1 Betaproteobacteria bacterium
CGCCTGGTCGGCGAACAGCGAGCCCGAGCCGATCAGCACCAGCCGCGCCGACGCCGGCGAATGGTCGATGACGCGGCCGGCCAGGCTCGGTGCCGGTGCCGAGGCCGGCGCGGATGCCGCAGCCGCCGCGCCCGAGGCCGCGCTCGCCGGTGCGGCAGCGGCCAGCAGCGGCGACGGCCGGCCCTTGAACGCCGAGTCGAAGCGGCCCTCGAGCATCACCGCCAGCGTCTGCGCGCCGCGCTTGTCGCCGGCGGCGAAGCCGAGCTCGGGATGGTCGCGGTAGTCGGGCGCGAGCTCGGCGCTGTCGGAGGTCCAGGCGTCGGGCGACGAGCGCAGCAGCGTGGTCAGCCTGCGGCCCTTGTTCTTCGCCGCGTCGACGGCGATCGGCGCGGCCCACGGCACGTCGATCTGGCCGAGGCCGGCGGTGACCGGGCTGTTCTGGGCGAGCCCCCCGCCGCGCACGTCGACGATGTACGGGTAGGGCGCGAGCTGGATCTCACGCACCGTCAGGCCGCCGCCGACCGGCCGCTCGACGGGAATCGGCAGCGCGCCGCTGTGCGGGTCGAGCACCAGGCGCTTGCTCATCGTCAGGCCGTAGCCGGCCAGCCACGACTCGAGCCCGCTCGTCACGGGGCGCGCGACGATGCCCTGGCCGAAGGCGACGCCGGTCGGTGCGGTCGCGACGATCACGGTGCCGCCCTGCATCAGGAACTGGTCGATGGCGAACAGCTGCTTCGGGTCCAGCCCCTCGGGGTCGAGCAGCATCAGCAGGTCGGCGTCGGCCGGCACGCGGCCGTCCTTCAGGTCGGTGTCCTGCCAGTGCACCGAGTTGCCGAGCGACTCGCGCAGCCGCTCGAACTGCGGCGGCCCGCCGAGCGGCGTCGGCTGCGCCGGCGGCGTGACGACCGCGACGGTCTTCAGGAAGCCCGGCGAGAAGCGCTTCACCGCCGCCTCGAGGCTGCGCTTGAAGGCGTCCTTGTCGAGCGAGCGCGGCAACGGCACCGATTCGGTCTGCTTGCCGTCGCCGAGCGTGAGCTGGAACCAGAACGGCCGCGGATCGACCAGCCCGGTGACGAGCGGGTGCAGGCCCTCGTCGCCGAGCTTCTTCGCCAGCGCCGGGTCGCTGCCCGGATCCACGAAGGCGACCGCCAGCTTGCCGCCGGCCTCGCGGCGCAGCTCGGCCAGCGCGTCGTCGAGCGCCTTGCGCGCCGCGCCCAACCCGGCGGGCAGCGACTGCGGCCCCGACACGTAGCCGGTGAAGGCAAGCGGCCGCGGCAGCGCCGCGAACGGGCTGCCGCCGCCCTGGTAGGCGAGCAGCACCTTGCGGATCGCGCGCGTGATGTCGTACTCGGGATTCTTCAGCGCCACGTCGAAGTCGCCCTCGGAGCGCGACTTCACGTCGATCAGGTCGCGAAAGCCGAGCACCTGGAACTGGTCGCCGTAGCTCACCAGCACGTCGAAGTACGAGTTGACGACCGACGCCTGGTACTTGCCCGAGACCTGGAACGGCACCGGCCGGATGCCGTAGCGCGCGCCGGCCTCCTCCTCCACCTTGGGGTCGTCGTGCGGGTCGACGAACTCGACGTGCACGCGGCGCCCGCCGGCGACCGCGTATTCCTCGAGCAGGTCGCGCAGCTGCGGCACCAGCGGTGCCAGCAGCGGATGCGTCTGCGCGCTGAAGTAGCCGCGGATCAGCAGCGGCTCGCGCACCTGCGCGAGGTAGTTGCGCGTCGCGTCGGACAGCGTGTAGATGCGGCCCTGCGTCAGGTCGGCGCGGATGCCGCCGAGCTGGCCGAGCCACAGGTTGGCGGCCAGCGCATTGGCCACCAGCAGCACCGCCGCCGCGACCCAGCGCCGGTGCGCGGCGCGCGGCGGGTTGCCGGCCCAGCGCAGGCGCTCGATCGACAGCCGGTTGAGCACCAGGAAGGCGGCGGTGATCGACAGGTAGTAGGCGAGGTCGCGCGCATCGAGCACGCCGCGCGTGATGGCGTCGAAGCGCGACCCCGCGCCGAGCTCGCGCAGCACCTCGGCGACGCGGTTGCCGGCCAGCGCGGTGAGCGCGGGCGAGCCGATCAGGTAGAACGCGCCGGCGATCAGCGCGGTGAGGATCAGGCTGACGATCTGGTTGTCGGTGCGCGAGGACACCCACAGCCCGATCGCCACGTAGGCCGAGGCCAGGCAGAGCGCCGCGACGTAGCCGCCGACGACGGGACCCCAGTCGAGCGGCCCGAGCAGCGCCACCGTGACCGGCAGCGGCAGGGTGAGCGCCAGCGCGATCGCCACCAGGCCCATCGTGCCCGCGAACTTGCCGAGCACCAGCGCCGTCGGCGAGGTCGGCGCGGTGAGCAGCAGCTCGAGCGTGCCGCTGCGCCGCTCCTCGGCCCAGGCGCGCATCGTCAGCGCGGCGACGAGGAAGATCAGCAGCACCGGCATCCAGCTGAACAGCGGGCGCACGTCGGCGAGGTTGCGCGCGAAGAAGGCGTCGACCCAGAAGAAGACGAACAACGTGACGCCCAGGAAGGCGCCGAGGAACAGGAAGGCCGCCGGCGAGGCGAAGAAGCCGGCCAGCTCCTTGCGCGCGAGGGTCGGGAGTTCACGCGGCATGGCGCATCTCCGCGGCGGGCTCGGTGCCGCGGTTGACCTCGGCGAACAGCGTCTCCAGGTCGCGGCGCTCGAACTGCAGCGCATGCAGCCCCAGGCCCGCGGAGAGCACGGCGCGGCTGACGGCGGGCGCCGCCGCGTCGTCGGCCTCGAGCGCGTAGCGTCGCACCGCCCCGGCCGCCCCGACGCGCTGCGCCGAGCGCACGCCCGGCACGCCGCGCAGCACCGC
>JBLMVT010000516.1:0-18437 GCA_050256835.1 Betaproteobacteria bacterium
CGGCCAGTTCCTGCTGCTGTCGATGCTCGCGGTCGGCGGCGCGATCACCACCACGCCCGACATGCATCGCTACGTCGTCGTCGAGCACGGCTGGCTCACCGACGCGCAGTTCACCTCGTCGATCGCCATCGCGCAGGCGGCACCCGGGCCGAACATCCTGTTCGTCGCCGTGATCGGCTGGAACGTCGCCGGCCCGGCCGGCGCGGCGGCGACGATGCTCGGCATCCTGATCCCGAGCACGACGCTCGCGCTGGCCGCCACGCGCTGGGGCGCGCGCCGGCGCGACAGCCGCGGCGTGCGCGCCTTCACCGCCGGCATGGCGCCGATCACGCTCGGCCTGCTGCTGGCCACGGGCTGGGTGCTGACCGAGCCGTCGCGCTCGAGCCCGGTCGCGGTCGCGCTGATCGTCGTCAGCGTGCTGGCGCTGGTGCGCTGGCGGCTGAGCCCGATGTGGCTGATGGCGCTCGGCGCGGTGATCGGCGCGCTCGGCTGGACCTGAGGCCGGTGCGCCACGGCTGACGCAAAATCGGCACGCCCTGCCGACGATCCGCCCAGCCTCGCCTTGTCCGCCGCCTCGTTTCGCCAGCTCTCGCGGCCGCCCTGGGCCGCCGTCTTCATGCCGCGTGCCGTGTGGCCGCGGCCGGCCGGCGCCGCCCTGCCCGCGCGCGGGCTGCGCCTCGGCCCGGTACGACTCGACGGCCCAGCCCTCGGGCGCTACCTGCGGCTCACCGGCCAGGCACCGTCGGACACGCTGCCGCTGGCCTGGCCGCAGGTAGCGGGGTTCCGGCTGCAGATGGCCCTGCTCACCGAGCGCGCCTTCCCGCTGCCGATCTGGAGCGCGCTGCAGGTGCGCAACCAACTGCTGCGCCACGAGGCGCTGCCGCGCGACGCCCGCTATGCGATCGCCGTGCACGCGGCCGCCCGCCGGCGGCTCGACAAGGGTAGCGAAGTCGACCTGCATTGCACGCTGCTGCGCGACGAGCGGCCGGTGTGGGAAAGCCTGACGACCTTCTACTGGCGCCATGCTCACGGCGAGCCGGCCCAGGCGCCCTCGCCGCTGGCGACGAGCCCGGCCGTCGACGCGCCCGTGCTCGCGCGCTGGGACGCGGGGCACGGCGGCGGCTGGCGCTTCGGCGCGCTGACCGGCGACTACAACGGCTTGCACTGGAGCGATGCCTACGCCCGCGCCTTCGGCTTCGCGCGCGCCTTCCACCACCCGCCGCGCATCCTCGGGCAGTGCCTGGCCCGGCTCGAACTGCCGGCCGCGCCCGCGCGCCAGCGGCTCGACCTGTGGATCAAAGGGCCGGTGTTCTACCGCAGCCGGGTCGCGCTGCGCGCGAGGGAAGATGGCAGCGCCCGCAGCTTCGCGCTGCACGTCGGCGACGACGCGCGAGCGGCGCTGGTCGCGCGCTGGGCGCCGGTCGAGGGCGAGGCGCAGCTGGTCTGACGATCAGTCGGCGAGCGCCTCCGCCACCAGCTCGGGCAGGCTGGCGAGATCGGCAGCCAGCTCGTCCGGCAGGTCGGCAGCCGCGGGGTGGCGCACCTCGGCGGCGCCGTCGGCGCGCTCGCTCAGTTCCAGGCGCAGCGGCACCTCGGAGCGCAGCTCGCCGCCTTCGCCTTCCATCAGCACCGGCGTGCCGCCCTGCGGCGATTCGAGCACCAGCACCAGCACGTCGCGCGCGCCGGCGTCGGCGCGTGACACGCTGGTGAACAGCGCCAGACCGTGGCGGCGCGCGCTCGCCTCGATGCGCTGCGCGGTCTGCTCGACGCCGTAGCGGCTCGCATAGCTGGCCATCGGCTGCGCGGTGGCCAGGCGCGGGCCGGCCAGAGCCGCCATGACGACGGCGACCGTGCCGGTGCGCCAGCAGCGCACCGGGGCGGGAATGCGGTGTCGGCCTTGCATGGGCGTCCTCCCTCGACGGTGCGAAGAAGGGCAGTGTGCCGGCGTTCGGCGACAAGACGGTGACAGGACGTGACGTGCGTCACGCCCGCCGTGCCCGCTACTTGGTGCCGAAGATCTTGTCGCCGGCGTCGCCGAGGCCGGGGATGATGTAGCCGAGCTCGTTGAGGTGGCTGTCGACGGCGGCCGTCCAGCAGCGCACGTCGGGGTGCGCGGCGTCGAGCGCGCGTACGCCTTCGGGCGCGGCCACCAGCACCAGCGCGCGGATGTCGCGGCAGCCGCGGCTCTTGAGCAGCGAGGCGGTAGCGATCATGGAGCCCGCGGTGGCGAGCATCGGGTCGACGATCAGCGCCGTGCGCTCGTCGAGGTTGCCGACGAAGCGCTCGAAGTAGCGCTCGGGCTGCAGCGTCTGCTCGTTGCGCGAGAGGCCCACGACGCTGACCTTGGCGTTCGGGATCATGTCGAGCACGCCGTCGAGCATGCCCAGCCCGGCGCGCAGGATCGGCACCACGGTGACCTTCTTGCCCTTGATCTGGTCGATCTCGACCGGCCCGCTCCAGCAGTCGATGGTCGTCTTCTCGAGCGCGAAGTCCGCCGTCGCCTCGTAGGCCAGCAGGCGGCCGAGCTCGTTGGTCAGGTCGCGGAACTTCTTGGTCGAGATCGTCGCCTCGCGCAGCAGGCCGACCTTGTGCTTGACCAGCGGGTGCTTGACCTCGATGACGGGCATGCGGCCAGTGTAGGCCGTCAGAGCGCGTCGAACAGCGCCGGAAGGACCGTCGCCGCCGTGCCTGCGAGGCGCTCGTGCGCGATGTCGTCGAGGTCGCTGGGCTGCGGGTTGACGATCGCCACCGTGGCGCCGGCACGCCGTGCGGTGGCCGCGAGCCCGGCCGCCGGCCACACCACGCCCGAGGTGCCGACGACGAGCATCAGCGCGCAGCCGCGCGCCGCGCGCTCAGCAGCGTCGACCGCGGCCGGCGGCAGCAGCTCGCCGAACCAGACCACGTCGGGGCGCACCAGGTTGCCGCATTCGGCACAGCGCGGCGGCCGGCCGGGCGACGCCCATTCGGTGTCGCAGGCCGGACCGCGCGGCGCACGCGGGCACGCGTCGAGCCAGCGCTCGGCGAGGATGTCGCCGTGCAGGCGGATCACCCCCGCGCTGCCGGCGCGCTGGTGCAGGTCGTCGACGTTCTGCGTGACGATCGTCATGCGGCCCGGGTGGCGACGCATGAAGCGCGCAAGCGCGACGTGCCCGGCGTTCGGTGCGGTGTGCCGCACGCCCTCGCGCCGCTCGGCGTACCAGTCCCACACCAAGGCCGGGTCGGCGCGGTAGCCGTCCTCGCTGGCGAGCCGTGCCGGGTCGAACTTCGACCATAAGCCAGTCAAGGCATCGCGGAAGGTCGGGATGCCGCTCTCGGCGGACATGCCGGCGCCGGTTAGGACGCAGATCGACGAGGCGCCCGCGACGAGCGCACGCACGCGGTCGAGCACAGCCTCGTCCATCAGCTCCCGCGCTGGCGCAACGCCTCGTACAGGCAGATGCCGCTGGCCACCGATACGTTCAGGCTCTCGACCGCACCCTTCATCGGCAGGCGCACAAGCTCGTCGCACGTCCGGGCGGTGAGCTGGCGCAGGCCACGGCCTTCGGCGCCCAGCACCAGCGCGGTCGGGCCGCGCAGGTCGGCGTCGTAGAGCGACCGCGGCGCATCGTCGGCGGTGCCGACGATGCGCAGACCGCGCTCCTTGAGCTCGCCGAGCGTGCGCGCCAGGTTGGTGACCATGAAGTAAGGCACCGTCTCGGCAGCCCCGCTGGCGACCTTCGCCACCGTCGCATTGACGCCGACCGCGTGGTCCCTGGGCGCGACCACCGCCTGCACGCCGGCGCCGTCGGCCACGCGCAGGCAGGCCCCGAGGTTGTGCGGATCGGTGATGCCGTCGAGCACCAGCAGCAGTGGCACGCCGGGCGCGGCGTCGAGCGTGTCGTCGAGCGAGGACGAGCGCGCCAGCGGCTCGACGCGCGCGACCACGCCCTGGTGGCGGTGCGTGCCTGCGAGCCGCTGCAGGTGCGCGTCGTCGCTGTCGACGAGGCGCACGCCGGCCGCCTTCACGCGCTCGACGAACTGGCGCATGCGCGCGTCACGCCGCGCCGCGTCGACATGGACATCGACGACCGACGCCGGCGCCGTCTTCAGCCGCACGCCGACGGCGTGGAAGCCGAACAGGATGCGGTGCGGTGCGGGCATGGCCGATTGTCGCCGCGCCGCTTCAGCGACCGCGCCAGGCCATGAACGCCATCAGCGCGCCGATCAGCACCGGCTGGTGCACCATGTAGAAGGTGAGCGACCAGCGGCCGAGCGCGGCCAGCGGCGCGAGCGGACGCGCCAGCGTGCCGCCCAGCCAGTCCGGCCGCTCGCGCAGCAGCCACTGCCCGGCGGCCAGCCCCCACCACATCACGCCCAGCCAGGGCAGCACGGGCACGTAGTCCTCGGTGACCGGCTTGTGCGTGACGAGACCGACCCAGTTGGTCAGCCGCAGGTCGAAGAACGGGTGCTGCACGAAGCGCGGCAGCAGCAGCGCCGCCAGCCCGAGCGCCAGCAGCCAGCGCGCCCGCAGCCGCGCGCTGAGGCGGACCACGATCAGCATGACCGCCAGCCCGTGCAGCACGCCGAACGAGATCCAGCTGCGCGGGAACATCAGGTACGAGCCGATCGACACGAGCACGGCGCAGCCCGCGATCTGGGCCCAGCGGCGCCAGAAGCGCGGCCAGCCCTGTCCCTGCCGCGTCGCCACCGCCTGGCCGACACCGGCGCAGAGCAGGAACAGGCTGACGATGCAGGTGCGCTGCCACGTCCACAGCGGATCGGTGTGGAAGTTCTGCCGGATGAAGCCGAAGTGATTGAGGTCGAAGGCGAAGTGAAAGCCGGCCATCCAGACGATCGCCGCGCCGCGCACCGCGTCGAGGCGGCCGTAGCGGGGGGCGGACACCGCATGCTCAGGCAACGTCATTCAGTGGCCCCGTCGCCCGCTCTGCACCGATCAAACATCATAGAAAACCCTTGCGTGGCAGAAATGACACATCTCTGCCGAATGAGATTGCGCAATTGTTATCAAGTCGAGACACTTTTCCTTACATCAAACGCCATCGTTGGGGAATGCGATCGTGAAAGTTAATCCGTTGCGGTTCACTGTGCGCCCTGCCCAGTCGTGGGACGACCTGCTGGCCGCCGGGGAGGTGCGCGCGAGGTCTTACGGCCATCATCTGGCCAACGTGCACAGCATTTCGCGAGAGCCTGACGAGATCGACCGCCGCCCCGACACCGTCGTCCTGCTGGCCCGTGACAAGCAGTCGCGAGAGGCCGTCGGCACCCTGCGGATAGCGACCAACAAGTTTGCCCCCCTGCAGATTCAATCCAGCGTCGAACTGCCGCCGACCATCGCGTCCGTCCCATTGGTAGAAGCGACTCGCTTCTGCGTGACGCCCGGCTGCAAGGATCCGTTGGTCAAACTCGCACTGATGAAAGCGCTGTATCTGTATTGCGTGGCGGGCCAGATTCAATGGATGGTCATCGGTGCCCGGTCGGAAAGCCTGGCGCGTCAGTATCTTCGCCTGGGTTTCACGGATCTTTTCGACCTTCCGCTGAATGTACCGCTGGCCTACGCCGGGGGCCTCGAGCATCGAGTTCTCGTTTTTAATGTGACATCGGCAGAGCGCAACTGGCACGCCCTCTCACACCCCTATTACGACTTCATCGTCAGGTCGTATCACTCGGATATCGAAATATTCACCTCGATCGACCGCAGGGAAGTCCGGGTAGATCAGGTCTTGGGAGACGGGACGGCGCAAGTCGCAGTCGGCTGAGGCGCACCAGCGATCGGCTGCAATCTCAGGCCTGTGCCGGGGCGCAGGCCCCGATGGCCGCGAACAGTTCGCGTTCGTTGAACGGTTTAGGTAGGAAATAGTCCATGCCGGCGCGCATGCATTCGGCCCTGTCCTCGGGGCCGTTGTTCGCAGTCAGCGCGATGACTGGCACTCGACCCATGCCGGACTGACTCTCCAGTCGTCGGATCGCCTGAGTTGCCTGGATGCCGTCCATCTCCGGCATCTGGCAGTCCATCAGCACCACATCCGGACGGGGCTGGAGCATTGCCTGCCGCACCGCCTCTTCGCCATCGCGCACATGAGCCACCTCGAAGCCGTGTCTCGTCAGCATGGCGTGGACGATCACGGCATTCACCTCGTTATCTTCGGCGAGCAGAACGCGTAACGCGGTCTGCACCGCATCCCCGACGGCCCACGAACTGTCTTGGCGGGTCTCGGCGGGCCGCTCCAATGCGGGCAGCGGCACGGTTACCGTGAAGATCGAGCCGCGACCGAACTGGCTTTCGAACGCGATCGAGCCTCCCATGGCCCGAGCGATCTCGCGGGAAATGTGAAGCCCCAGTCCCGTTCCCGCGGCGCGCTTGCTGCGCGCGCCGACCTGGGAAAACGCCTCGAACAAGTTCGACTTGTCTTCCGAACGTATTCCAGGACCGGTATCGGCGACGCTGAATTCAACCATCGTGCCGTCCGCTCGCCTGACACGCAACTCAACGCAGCCCTTGTCCGTGAACTTGACCGCGTTGCCTAACAGGTTGTGCAGGACCTGCTGCAGGCGTGTCGAATCGCCGACGACTGCAGCCGCCTCGTCGAACTCGAAGTTCGCGACGAATTCCAATCGCTTCTCCTGACACCTGATGCCGTAGATGTTGACCAGTTCATCGAGGACCAGGGCCAAGTCGAACGCGACAGGATTGATTTCGATATGACCCGCCTCGATTCGCGCCATGTCGAGAAGGTCGTTGATCAGGCGCAGAAGATGCTCACCGGAGTGCTGGATCATGCCCAGACGATGCCGAATCTGTTCATCCTTGCATTCGGCTCGAGTGACGCGAGTCAGGCCCAGGATCCCGTGCAGGGGCGTACGGAATTCGTGACTCATCGCAGCCAGGAACTGGCTCTTCACGAGACTCTGGCGTTGCGCCATCGTGAGCGCTTCCTCCCGTTCGTGTGCCAGACGATCCATCTCAAAGCGCAGCTTGAGCACGTCGACGATGCGGCGTTCCGACCTTCTCGCGGTGGACATGAGGAGCCCAAGCAGGATCAACAAACTGGCCCCGGCAAACGTTCCGATTCCGTCGCCCCGGGACAGAAGCCCGAGCGAGGTGGGCGCGAGAATGGGAACCACGTAGGCCGCCGTGGCCACTGTCCGAACCTGAAGGCCGAAGGTGGCCACCGATGCCACGCAACACAGGCTTGCCGAAAGCACTGCAACGAGATCGACGTCGGATTCCACGGCGACCCACGCTCCCGCGAGACCCCATGAGAGACCGTCGAGAGCCAGCAGGCCGAGCACGCTCGTCTGCCAGAATTGGGTCATCGCCCCGCGTCCGCGGTGGTGATAGAGATACGCCTGAATGATCCGCGGCACTGCAGTCACCAGCTTGATGGCAACCCAGCCGAGAACGAGCCCTCCGCCAATATGCCGCTGGGCGTATGAGGCGAGCACGAGAGCGAACAGTGTCGCCACGAGCGTGCCGACGCTCATGTACGACATGACGAGCCGCATCTGATCTGCGGCTACCAAGCGTTCAATCTCGGCCGAATCGGCCGATGGCGGTTCCCTTCCCTTTGTCGCGATTGCGGGTGCTGAACCGGCACTCAGGGTCATGGCCAACAGTCATCCAGATGGCGGCTCTATCGTGCGCGATAGGAGACGCGAGCCCAAGTGCGGAGGAAGCATTCGAGCGCGCTCCTGCCCACGCCATCGATGAACGCAATGCCTCGTGGCGGGCCAGTGTAGCCGGCCCTATCTGCCCGAAGGGCCACGCCCCGTGAACTACTACCTCGGCAACGAAACGTCGCGGTGCATTCCGGGCTATCCGACAGCGTTGTAGTCCCCACTGTTGTCGCGCAGCCACCGCTCGCCGAGCGAGCCGCCCTGCTGCCGCGGGTGGAAGTGCAGCGAGCGGTAGGCACGCCACGGTCCGAAGGTGCGGCGCACGAGGCCGGCGTGGCCGAACAGGAAGCGCGCCGCGCTGGCCCAGGTCGAGGGTCGCCACAAGGCGCCGTCGTGCGCGAGATTGCGCGCGGTCTGGCGCAGCACGTCGGTGAGGAAATGCCAGCTGACGAGGGCGAACCAGCGGAGCCGCCAGCGCTCATCGCCGCCGAGCGCGCGGTACAGGTCGAAGGCGACGCTGCGGTGCTCGGACTCCTCGCTGGCGTGCCACAGCCACAGCGTGCGCAGGCGCGGCTCGGCGCCCGCCAGCACCTCGGGATGGCCGAGCAGGTGCTCGGCGAGGATCGCAGTGAAGTGTTCGGTGGCGGCGGTGATCGCCACCGCATGGCGCGGATCGGCGCCGCGCAGCCGCTCGAGCCGGCGCACGATGCGCGCTTCCCACGTGTTGACGTGGCCCTGCCGTTCGAGCTGGCGGTTGAACAGCGCGTGGATGCGCCGGTGCGTCGCCTCCTGGCCCACGAAGCCGCGCAGTTGGTCCTCGAAGTGCCCGCGCTCGGCTTCCGGCAGGCGCCTGGCGCCCTCGCGCACGGCGTCGATGAAGAACTGCTCGCCGACCGGAAAACTCATCGACAGCGCGTTGAACCAGGCAGTGCGGAAGGCGTCGCCGCCGTTCCAGTGACGCTCGAACGGTGCCTCAAGATCGATCAGCAGGCGCCGGACGGTGAGCGGGCCGTTCATCGGTCGACCCAGCGCCGCGCGTTGCGGAAGATGCGCATCCACGGGCTCGGCGCGTCGAGCTCGCCCGGAGTCCAGCTCAGCTGCGCATTCCTGAAGACTCGCTCGGGGTGCGGCATCAGCGCGGTGAAGCGGCCGTCGGGCGTGGTCACGCCGGTCAGCCCGCCGGGGCTGCCGTTGGGGTTGAACGGGTAGGCCTCGGTCGGCCGGCCGTGGTGGTCGACGAAGCGCAGCGCACGCTGCACCGCGCTCGCGTCGCCGCGCTGCGAGAAGTCGGCATAGCCCTCGCCGTGCGACACCGCGATCGGCAGCCGGCTGCCGGCCATGCCGGCGAAGAAGACCGAGGGCGACTCCAGCACCTCCACCATCGCCAAGCGCGCCTCGAACTGCTCGCTGCGGTTGCGCGTGAACTTCGGCCAGGACTGGCTGCCGGGAATGAGCGCAGCCAGCGCGGCCATCATCTGGCAGCCGTTGCACACGCCCAGCGCGAAGCTGTCGCCGCGCTGGAAGAAGGCCGCGAACTGCTCGGCCAGCTTCGGGTTGAACAGGATCGAACGTGCCCAGCCTTCGCCGGCGCCCAGCGTGTCGCCGTAGCTGAAGCCGCCGCAGGCGACGAAGCCGCGAAACATGTCGAGCCGCGCGTGCCCGGCCTGAAGGTCGCTCATGTGCACGTCGAAGGTGTCGAAGCCGGCCTCGGCCATCGCGTAGCTCATCTCGACCTGGCTGTTGACGCCCTGCTCGCGCAGGATGGCGAGCTTCGGGCGCGCGAGGTGCAGCGCGGGGGCTTCGGCCCCGCCCTCGCCCTCGCCCTCGCCCCCGCCCTCTGCCGGGAGGCGAGGGAGGAAGACGTGCAGGCCGGGGTCGTCCTCGGCTCCCGCGGCCGCGTGCTCGGCATCGGCGCAGTCCGGGTTGTCGCGCAGCCGGGCGATGCGCCAGCTCACCTCGTCCCAGGCCTGGTGCAGTTCGCGCAGCGGCGCGGTGAACACGGCTTTCGCGTCGCGCCAGACCTCGACCGCGCGGCGCTCGTTGGGCTTGCCGACGGCGTGGCTATGGCGCCCCAGGCCGTGCGCGCGCAGCGTGCGCAGCACGGCGTCGCGCTCGGCGGTGCGCACCTGCAGCACCACCCCCGGCTCCTCGTTGAACAGCGCGCGCAGGGTCAGCTCGTTGCGCCGCTCGCTCACCTGGGAGGCCCAGTTCTTCGAGTCGCCGTAGTCCGCGCGGCTGTCGGCGATGCCGTCGCTCTCGGTAACGAGCAGGTCGACGTTGAGCGACACGCCGACGTGGCCGGCGAAGGCCATCTCGCACACCGCGGCGAACAGGCCGCCATCGCTGCGGTCGTGATAGGCGAGCAGCCGGCCCTGCGCGCGCAGCTCGTTCACCGCGGCAACCAGCGAGGTCAGCAGCGCCGGGTCGTCGAGATCGGGTACCGCGTCGCCGCTTTGCGCGAGCACCTGGGCGAGCATCGAGCCGCCCATGCGCATGCGGCCCTGCCCGAGGTCGACTAGCAGCAGCGTGCTGTCGCCGGCGTCGCTGCGCAGCTGCGGCGTCAGCGTGCCCCGCACGTCGGCCAGCGTCGCGAAGGCGCTGACGACGAGCGACACCGGCGCCGTCACCTGCCGCGTCTCGCCGCCCTCGCTCCAGCGCGTGCGCATCGACAACGAGTCCTTGCCGACCGGCACGCCGATGCCGAGCGCCGGGCACAGCTCGAGCGCCACCGCTCGTACCGTGTCGTACAGCGCCGCGTCCTCGCCCGGCTCGCCGCAGGCGGCCATCCAGTTGCAGCTGAGCTTGACGCGCGAAAGCTCGATCGGCGCGGCGAGCAGGTTGGTGATCGCCTCGGCGACCGCCATGCGGCCCGAGGCCGGCGCGTCGAGCGCGGCCAGCGGCGTGCGCTCGCCCATCGCCATCGCCTCGCCGCGCAGGCCGGCGAAGTCGGCCAGCGTCACTGCGCAGTCGGCCACGGGCACCTGCCATGGTCCGACCATCGGGTCACGGTGGCTCAGGCCACCGACGGTGCGGTCGCCGATGGTGACCAGGAAGCGCTTGCTGGCCACCGTCGGATGGCGCAGCACGTCGAATGCCACTCGTTCCAGCGCGACGCCGGTCAGGTCGAGCGGTGCGCCGCGCCAGGCGACGCGGCGCACATCGCGCTGCATCTTCGGCGGTTTGCCGAGCAGCACGTCCATCGGCATGTCGATGGCCGCTTCACGGCCGGCGTCGAGCACCAGCCGCCGCTCCTCGGTCGCGCTGCCGACCACCGCGTACGGACAGCGCTCGCGCGCGCACATCGCGTCGAGCAGCGGCAGCGCGTCGGGCGCGACGGCGAGCACGTATCGCTCCTGGCTCTCGTTGCACCAGATCTCCTTCGGCGCGAGGCCGCTCTCCTCGACCGGCACACGGGCCAGGTCGAAGCGCGCGCCGCGGCCGGCACCGTCGACCAGTTCCGGGAAGGCGTTGGACAACCCGCCGGCGCCGACGTCGTGGATGGCGAGGATCGGGTTGGCCTCGCCGAGCGCCCAGCAGTGGTTGATGACCTCCTGCGCGCGGCGCTCGATCTCGGGGTTGCCGCGCTGCACCGAGTCGAAGTCCAGTTCGGCGGCGTTGGCGCCGGCGGCCATCGAGCTGGCCGCGCCGCCGCCCATGCCGATGCGCATGCCCGGGCCGCCGAGTTGCACCAGCAGCGTGCCGGCGGGAAAGTCGAGCTTGGCCGTCTGCGACGCGGCGATCGAGCCCAGGCCGCCGGCGATCATGATCGGCTTGTGGTAGCCGCGCTGCACGCCGGCCACGCGCTGCTCGTACGCGCGGAAATAGCCGCCGAGGTTGGGGCGGCCAAACTCGTTGTTGAACGCCGCGCCGCCGAGCGGCCCGTCGATCATGATCTGCAGCGCCGAGGCGATGTGCGCCGGCCGGCCGACCGGCGCCCGCTCCCACGGCTCGTCGGTTCCCGGCAGGCGCAGGTGGCCGACCGAGAAGCCCGTCAGCCCGGCCTTGGGCTGTGCCCCGCGGCCGGTCGCGCCCTCGTCGCGGATCTCGCCGCCGGCGCCGGTGGCCGCGCCGGGGAAGGGCGAGATCGCGGTCGGGTGGTTGTGCGTCTCGACCTTCATCAGCACGTGCGCCGGCTCGCGCCGGGCGCCGTACTTCGGCGCGTTGGCGTAGCCCTCGGGCAGCCAGCGCTCGACCTCGGCGTGGCCCTGCATCACGGAGGCGTTGTCGCGGTAGGCGACGACGGTGTGCTGCGGCGACACCGCCTCGGTATGGCGGATCATCGCGAACAGCGAGTGCGGCTGCGCCTCGCCGTCGATCGTGAACTGCGCGTTGAAGATCTTGTGCCGGCAGTGCTCGCTGTTGGCCTGCGCGAACATCATCAGCTCGACATCGGTCGGGTCGCGGCCGAGCCGGCCGAAGGCGTCGGCGAGGTAGTCGATCTCGTCGGGCGAAAGCGCCAGGCCGAAGCGCGCGTCGGCCTCGACCAGCGCCGCCCGGCCGCGCGCCAGCACGCTGACTCGCTCCATCGCCTGGCCCGGCCGCTCGTCGAACAGCGCGCGGGCGTCTTCGCGCGCGGCGAACACGCTCTCGGTCATGCGGTCGTGCAGCAGGGCCGCGCAGGCCTGCCACTCTTCGGCCGCCAGCGCACGCGCACCGCCCAGCAGGCCGCGCTGCACGCCGAGCCGGAATTCGGTGACGCGCTCGATGCGGTGCACCGCCAGCCCGCAGTTGTGCGCGATGTCGGTCGCCTTGCTGGCCCACGGCGAGACGGTGCCCAGCCGCGGGCCGACGACGACCCGCGCACCGTCGGCGGGGCCGTCATACGGATCGCCGTAGTGCAGCAGCGCGTCGAGCCGGTTGCGCTGCTCGCGCGCCAGCGGCGCGTCGCTCCACACCCAGTGCCCGTGGCGCGCATGGACCGCCGCCACTCGCGGGGCGACGCCCTGCAGCCGCACGAGCAGCGCCTTCGCCCGGAACCCGGACAGCGCATTGCCGCCCTCGACGTACTGCAGATGCTTCTCGGGTAGGAGGGACATGCGTCGCCGCGCGGGCATCACGTTGGGAAGCGGCAATTCTATGAGCCGGGTGAGACAATTGGCCGCATGACGATCACGCTCAAGAGCGGCACCGACATCGACGGCATGCGAGTCGCCGGACGCCTGGCGGCCGAGGTGCTGGACATGCTCACTCCGCACGTCCGGGCCGGCGTCACGACCGACGAACTCGACCGTCTCGCGCACCACCACATCGTCGAGGTGCAGCAGGCCGTCCCGGCGCCGCTGAACTACGCGCCGGCGGGCTACCCGCCCTACCCGAAGTCCGTCTGCACCTCGATCAATCATCAGGTCTGCCACGGCATCCCGAACGACCGCGCGCTGAAGAACGGCGACATCCTGAACATCGACGTCACCGTCATCAAGGATGGCTGGCACGGCGACACCAGCCGCATGTACATCGTCGGCGAAGGCTCGATCGCCGCGAAGCGGCTGTGCCAGTTCACCTACGAGGCGATGTGGAAGGGCATCGTCAAGGTGCGGCCGGGCGCACGGCTGGGCGACATCGGCCACACCATCCAGACCTTCGCCGAGAGCAACGGCTTCTCGGTGGTGCGCGAGTTCTGCGGCCACGGCATCGGCCGGCGCTTCCACGAGGAACCCCAGGTGCTGCACTACGGGCGCCCGGGCACGCTGGAGGAACTGGTGCCGGGCATGATGTTCACCATCGAGCCGATGATCAACGCCGGCCGGCGCGAGATCCGCGAGCTCGGCGACGGCTGGACCATCGTCACCAAGGATCGCTCGCTGTCGGCGCAGTGGGAGCACACCGTGCTCGTCACCGAGACCGGCTACGAGGTGATGACGCTGTCGGCCGGCACTCCGCCGCCGCCGGCGTTCGTGACCGGCGGTTAGCCGTCGGGAGGACGGCCGTGTCCGCCCTGCCCCATGCCGGCGAAGCCGGCCCGCCGCGCGGCGTCGACGCGCTGCGCGCGAGCTATCGCGACGGCAAGGCCGCGCTGATCGAACGCTTTCGGCAGGCAAGGCCGACTGCGGCCGCCGCCGGTTCGCTGCTGCGCGCGCTGACGCGCCACGTCGACCGCACGCTGCTGGACCTGTGGCGGCACGCCTTCATGCCGCCCGGCGCGGCGCTGCTGGCGGTCGGCGGCTACGGCCGCGGCGAGCTGTTCCCGCATTCGGATGTCGACGTGCTGGTGCTGCTGCCCGACGACGGCCACAACGACGCGCTGCGCGCCGCGATCGAAGGCTTCATCACCGCCTGCTGGGATGTCGGGCTGGAGATCGGCTCGTCGGTGCGCACGCTCGACCAATGCATCGCCGAGGGCCGGCTCGACGTGACGGTGCAGACGGCGCTGCTCGAGTCGCGCTTCCTGACCGGCTCACGCGGCCTGTTCCTCGCCTTTCGCGAGGCGCACGCGCGCGCGCTCGACGCCAAGGCGTTCCTGCGTGCCAAGACGCTCGAGCTGCGCCAGCGCCACGTCAAGTACGAGGACACGCCGTACGCGCTCGAGCCCAACTGCAAGGAGAGCCCGGGCGGACTGCGCGACCTGCAGGTCGTGATCTGGGTGGCGCGCGCCGCCGGCCTGGGCCGCACCTGGAGCGAGCTGGCGGCCAACGGGCTGATCACCCCTTTCGAGGTGCGCCAGCTGCAGCGCAATGAAGGGCTGCTCGAGCTGATCCGCGCGCGCCTGCACATGATCGCCGGCCGGCGCGAGGACCGGCTGGTGTTCGACTTGCAGACCGCGGTGGCCGAGAGCTTCGGCTACCGCTCGACGCCCGCGCGGCGCGCCAGCGAGGCGCTGATGCGGCGCTACTACTGGGCCGCCAAGGCGGTGACGCAGCTCAACCAGATCCTGATGCTCAACATCGAGGAGCGCGTCAACGGCTCGGGCGACGCGCCGATGCGGCCGATCAACGAGCGCTTCCTCGACCGCGGCGGCATGCTCGAAGTCGCCGCCGACGACCTCTACGAGCGCGCGCCGCACGCCATCCTCGAGACCTTCCACGTCTACCAGCAGACGGTCGGCATCAAGGGCCTGTCGGCGCGCACGCTGCGCGCGCTGTACAACGCGCGCGAGGTGATGGACGCCGCCTGGCGGCGCGATCCGGCCAACCGCGCGATGTTCATGCGCATCCTGCAGGCGATGCAGGGGCACACGCACGCGTTCCGGCTGATGAACCAGACCAGCGTGCTCGGCCGCTACCTGTGGGTGTTCCGGCGCATCGTCGGGCAGATGCAGCACGACCTGTTCCACGTCTACACGGTGGACCAGCACATCCTGATGGTGTTGCGCAACACGCGGCGCTTCTTCATCCCCGAGCACGCGCACGAGTACCCGTTCTGCTCGCAGCT
Organism: Betaproteobacteria bacterium; assembly: GCA_050256835.1. Taxonomy (GTDB): domain Bacteria; phylum Pseudomonadota; class Gammaproteobacteria; order Burkholderiales; family Burkholderiaceae_C; genus JAMHWF01. The sequence continues at coordinate 14,983 of JBLMVT010000516.1, forward strand.
GGCCGCGCAGTTCGAGCGGCCGTGGGTGCTCTACATCGCGGCGCTGTTCCACGACGTTGCCAAGGGCCGCGGCGGCGACCACTCCGAGCTGGGCGCGCTGGAGGCGCGGCGCTTCTGCCGTGCCCACGGCATCGCGCGCGAGGACGCGCAGACGATCGAGTTCCTGGTGCGCTCGCACCTGGCGATGAGCCGCATTGCGCAGAAGGAGGACCTGTCGGACCCGGAGGTCGTCGAGCGCTTCGCGCGCCAGGTCGGCGACGAGCGGCGCCTCACCGCGCTGTACCTGCTCACCGTGGCCGACATCCGCGGCACCAGCCCGAAGGTGTGGAACGCCTGGAAGGGCAAGCTGCTCGAGGACCTGTACCGGCTCGCGCTGCGCGCGCTCGGCGGCGCCAGGCCGAACCTGCACGCCGACATCGAGGCGCGCAAGCAGGAGGCGCGGCAGCTGCTCGCGCTCGCGTCGATGCTGCCCGGCACCGAAGCGCCGCTGTGGGCGACACTCGACGTCGGCTACTTCGCGCGCCACGACGCCGGCGACCTCGCCTGGCACGCGCGCTCGCTGTGGCGCCACCTGAACACCAAGGTGCCGATCGTGCGCGCGCGCCTGTCGCCGCTCGGCGAAGGCCTGCAGGTGCTGGTCTACGCGCCCGACCGCGCCGACCTCTTCGCGCGCATCTGCGGCTACTTCGACGGCGCGGGCTTCAACATCCTCGATGCCAAGATCCACACCACCCACGCAGGCTTCGCGCTCGACACTTTTCAGGTCGTCAGCCCGCTGCTTGAGGACCACCCGCGCGACCTGATCTCGCTTGTCGAGACGCAGGCGGCGCGCGCGATCGCCGCCGAGGGCCCGCTGCCCGAGCCGCGGCGCGGCCGGCTGTCGCGGCGCGTGCGCTCGTTCCCGGTGACGCCGCGCGTCACGCTGCGCCCCGACGAGCGCGCCTCGCACTGGCTGCTGAGCGTTTCGGCGAGCGACCGCACCGGCCTGCTCTACGCGATCGCCCGCGTGCTGGCGCGCCACCACGTCAACCTGCAGCTGGCCAAGATCAGCACGCTGGGCGAGCGCGTCGAGGACACCTTCCTGGTCGAGGGGCCCGAACTGCAGCACAACCGCAAGCAGCTCGAGATCGAGAGCGAGCTGCTCGACTCGATCGCGGCGCCGGGATGAAGGCGCCTTCTGCCCGCCGTGCCCTCTGTGAGAGGTCCAAGCCTCTTTCAGAGTCCGCTGCCGCATCTCGCAAAGGGGCGGGCGGGCTGGTTGCGCAGCGCATAGGAGGCGCCGAGGAGCGCAGGGCTCGTGGCCACGCGCGCAACGCGCCTCGTGAGCTGACTCGCGGCAGCTGTCTGAGCGCAGCGAACGCAGTGAGCGGAGCGAATTCTGCCGCGGGCCACGAGGTCGAGCGCCGCAAGGGAAGTCGGCTCGCGCAGCGAGCCGACCGCCTCCGTCTAAGCGAAGCGGCCTGCCCGCCCGCCCCTTTGCACGCGCCGACCGACCGAGAGCGGACGTCGAACGTCCGCAACGGGCCGACGCCAGACACCGGCCGCCGCCATCGCCGATGCGCCGCGGAAGCGCCGACGTGAGCCTCACCCGCATCCCCGCCGCCGACGCTGCCGCTGCGCTGGACAGCTTCGACGCCATCATCGACGTGCGCAGCGAGAGCGAGTACGCTGCCGACCACCTCCCCGGCGCCGTCAACTGGCCGTCGCTCACCGACGCCGAGCGTGCCGTCGTCGGCACACGCTACAGGCAGATTTCGGACTTCGAGGCGCGCCGCCTCGGCGCGGCGCTGGTGGCGCGCAACATTGCCGGCCACCTCGAGCGCGAGGTGCAGGACAAGCCGCGCGACTGGCGCCCGCTGGTCTATTGCTGGCGCGGCGGCAAGCGCTCGGGCACGCTGGCCTGGTTCCTCGACCAGATCGGCTTTCGGGTGCATCTGCTCGACGGCGGCTACAAGGCATTCCGCCGCGTGGTGGCGGCGGAGCTGGCGCAGCTGCCGTTGCGCTTCGGTTTCTCGGTCGTGTGCGGCCGCACCGGCAGCGGCAAGACGCGGCTGCTGCACGCGCTGGCCGCTGCCGGCGCGCAGGTGCTCGACCTCGAAGCGCTGGCCGCGCACCGCGGCTCGGTGCTCGGGCTGGTGCCCGGGCGGCCGCAGCCAACGCAGAAGGCGTTCGAGACCGCGATCTGGGACGCGCTGCGTCGCCTCGACCCGGCACGGCCGCTGTTCGTGGAGAGCGAGAGCCGCAAGATCGGCAACCTGCGCGTGCCCGAGGCGCTGATCGAGCGCATGCGGCGCGACTCGGCCTGCCTGCACGTCGAGATGCCGCAGCCGGCGCGCGTCGCGCTGCTGCTCGAGGACTACGCCTTCTTCGCCGACGACCCGGAGCTGTTCTGCGCGCAGCTCGAGGCGCTGGTCGAAGTGCGCGGCCGCGCCGACGTGAACGCCTGGCAGGCGCTGGCACGCGCCGGCCGCTGGGCCGAGGTCTACGCGGCGCTGATGGCCGAGCACTACGATCCGATGTACCTGAAGTCGATGCAGCGCAACTTCGCAGGGTTCGAGCAGGCGACGCCGGTCGCTCTGGAGGATGGCGCGCCGGCGACGCTGGCGCGCGTGGCGCGCCAGCTGGTCGAGGACGAACGGGCGCAGGCGCTTCAGTCGAGGCCGGCCAGGTAGTTGGCCAGGTCGTCCATGTCCTGCTCGCTCAGGGTCTTGGCGACGCTCGCCATGTTGCCCGCGTCGTTGGTGCGCCGCCCGGCCTTGAAGTCGCCGAGTTGCCTGACGACGTAGTCGTGGTGCTGGCCGGCGACGCGCGGGATCTCGTTCTGCCCCTTGAAGCCGCCGAGGTGGCACATCGTGCACAGCGTCTCCTCGGCCTTCCGGTGGCCGCGCTCGGCCTTGGCCGGGTCGACCTTGAAGCCGGTGGCGCGCGGCTTCTGCGCGGCGAAGTAGGCCGCGAGGTCGAGCATGTCGGCGCGCTCGAGCTTGCCGACGAACGGCTGCATCGGCGGCACGCTGCGCCGGCCCTCCTTGATGTCCTTGAGCTGCAGGTAGATGTAGCGTGCCGTCTGCCCGGCGAGGATCGGGAAGTCGGCAGATGGCGAGTTGCCGTCGGCGCCGTGGCAGGCGGCGCAGACGGCGGCCTTGGCGCGCCCGGCCTCGACATCCTGCGCCTGGGCCGCCGCGACGAACGCGGCGGCCAGCGCGAACGACCAGACTCTTCTCAGCATCCCTGAAGGGGTCGCGCCCCGCACGACCCCTCCTTCCCGTACACCCTCACAGCGCAAACACGAACACGCTGTTGCCGCGCTTGAAGTCGAGCTGCGTGTTGCCGCCGCAGCCCATGGCGACGTACTGCTTGCCCTTGACCGTGTAGGAGACGGGCTGGGCGTTGGCGCCGGCGCCGCAGTTGAAGCTCCACAGCTTCTTGCCGGTGCTGGAGTCGAGCGCGTTGAAGCT
>JBLMVT010000517.1:0-8067 GCA_050256835.1 Betaproteobacteria bacterium
CAGGCCGGCGTGGATGACCTCGCTGTTGCCCGCGCTGATGCCGCTGCCGCCCGCCGGCGCCCCCCCGCCGCCGCCCCCCTCGCGGCCGGCGCGCGCCAGCGCGCGCGCCGCCGCCAGCCCGACCACGCCGGCGCCGACGACAAGGCAGTCGACCGACTCCATCGTCAGGTGGTATCCCGGAAGGCTGCCTCGCGCCGCTTGCCGACCACCGGCAGCAGCACGATCACGATCAGCACCGCCGCGGCGAACAGGAGTCCGGCCGACAGCGGCCGGGTGACGAAGATCAGCCAGTCGCCGCGCGCCAGCAGCAGCGCGCGGCGCAGGTGCTCTTCCATCATCGGCCCGAGGATGAAGCCCAGCAGCAGCGGCGCGGCCTCGCACCTGAGCTTGTAGAACACGTAGCCGACGAGCGCGAACAGCGCGCCGGTGTAGACGTCGAAGGTGTCGTTGGCCAGCGTGTACAGACCGATGCAGCAGAACACCACGATGGCCGGGAACAGGAAGCGGTACGGCACCGCGAGCAGGCGCACCCACAGGCCGACCAGCGGCAGGTTGAGCACGACCAGCATCAGGTTGCCGACCCACATCGACGCGATCAGGCCCCAGAACAGGCCCGGGTTGCTCGTCATCACCTGCGGGCCGGGCTGGATGCCCTTGATCGTCAGCGCGCCGATCATCAGCGCCATCACCGGGTTGGGCGGGATACCGAGCGTCAGCATCGGGATGAACGAGGTCTGCGCGCCGGCGTTGTTCGCGCTCTCGGGCCCGGCGACGCCCTCGATCGCGCCCTTGCCGAAGCGGCTGCGGTCGCGCGCCAGGCGCTTTTCCAGCGTGTACGAGGCGAACGACGACAGCAGTGCGCCGCCGCCGGGCAGCACGCCGAGGATCGAGCCGAGCGCGGTGCCGCGCAGCACGGCGGGCGCGGCCTGACGCGCCTCCTGGCGCGTCGGCCACAGGCCCTTGACCGCGTGCGTGAAGATCTCGCGCTGCGCGGCCGGCGCGCCGAGGTTGGCGACGATCTCGCCGAAGCCGAACACGCCCATGGCGATGGCGACGAAGCCGATGCCGTCTGCCAGCTGCGGGATGCCGAAGCCGAAGCGCGCCACGCCGGAGATGACGTCGGTGTTGACCTGCCCGAGCAGCAGGCCGAGCACGATCATGCCGAGCGCCTTGACGAGCGAGCCCGAGGCCAGCACGACCGCGCCGACCAGCCCGAGCACCATCAGCGAGAAGTACTCCGGCGGGCCGAAGCGGAACGCCAGCTCGGCCAGCGGCGGCGCGAACGCGGCGATCACCAGCGTGCCGACGCAACCGGCGAAGAACGAGCCGAGCGCGGCGACGGACAGCGCCGCGCCGGCGCGGCCCTGGCGCGCCATCTGGTAGCCGTCGAGCGTGGTGACGACCGACGACGACTCGCCCGGCACGTTGATGAGGATCGCCGTCGTCGAGCCGCCGTACTGCGCGCCGTAGTAGATGCCGGCCAGCATGATCAGCGCGGGCGTCGCGTCGAGCGAGTAGATCGACGGCAGCAGCATCGCGATCGTCGCCACCGGCCCGAGACCGGGCAGCACGCCGATCAGCGTGCCGAGCACGGCGCCGAGCAAGGCGTAGCCGAGGTTGACCGCCGTCAGCGCGACGCCGAAGCCGAGCAGCAGGTTGTGGACGAGGTCCATCAACGCTGCACGAACGGCGGCAGCAGCGGGATGGCCAGCTCGAGCCCCCGCACGAAGATCGCCCAGCTCGCCGCCGTGAGCACGACGGCCGAGACCAGCGCATCGCGCCAGCGGAACTCGTCGCCGGCCAGCGCCGACACCAGCACCAGCAGCGGCAGCGCGAGCAGCAGGCCCAGGCGCGGCAGGGTCCAGCCGAACAGCGCGATCGAGCCGACGACGATGACCAGCGGACGCCAGGCGATGCGGCCGATGGCGCCGCCGCCCTCGCTCTCGAAGGTCAGTGCCTTGAACAGCTCGACGGCACCGAGCAGCGCGAGCAGCAGCCCGAGGCCGAACGGGAAATAGCCCGGACCCGGATGCGCCGACGAGCCGAACGAATAGGACGTCGCGCCCCACGCGAACGCCGTGCCGGCGACGACGAACATCAGCCCCGCCCAGAAGTCGCGCTGGTTCTTGATCTTCATCGCTCGCCCTCCTGCCGCGCCGCGGGTCGGGCGATTCTAGGGTTCGGGTCGCCGGCGCACGCGTGCGGAAACAAACGCTTAAGCTCGGCCTATCGCAGGCACGAGGCCGCACATGGGCGAGCGCAAGGCGGTGTGGGTGGTCGGCGCGGGCGACGCGACCGGTGGCGCGATCGCGCGGCGCTTCGCGCGCGAAGGCTTCGCGGCGTGTGTGACGCGGCGCGATGCGGGCAAGCTCGCGCCGCTGGTCGAGCGCATCCGCGCCGAGGGCGGCGAGGCGCACGCGCTGGCCGGCGACGCACGCAAGGAGGACGAGGTGCTCGCGCTGGCCGCGCGCATCGAGCGCGAGATCGCCCCGCTCGAGGTCGTGGTGTTCAACATCGGCGGCAACGTGCGCTTTGCCGTCGCCGAGACGACCGAGCGCGTCTACCGCAAGGTGTGGGAGATGGGTGCGCTGGCCGGCTTCCTGGTCGGCCGCGAGGCGGCGCGCGCGATGCGCTCGCGCGGCCGCGGCACCATCGTCTTTACCGGGGCCACCGCGAGCGTGCGCGGCGGCGCCGGCTTTGCGGCCTTCGCCGGCGCCAAGCACGCGCTGCGCGCGCTGGCGCAGAGCATGGCGCGCGAGCTGGGCCCCGAAGGGATCCACGTCGCCCACGTCGTCATCGACGGCGCGATCGACACCGCCTTCATCGCGCAGAACTTCCCCGAGCGCCACGCGCTGAAGGACCGCGACGGCATCCTCGACCCCGATGCGATCGCCGAGGCCTACTGGCAGTTGCACCGCCAGCCGCGCAGCGCCTGGACGCACGAGCTGGACCTGCGGCCGTGGATCGAGAAATGGTGAAAGCGAGCCCCATGAAGATCGAGTTCTTCTTCGACGTCGGCAGCCCCAACAGCTACCTCGCCTGGACGCAGCTGCCGCGCATCGCCGCCGAGGCACGCGCCGAGCTGGTCTGGCGGCCGATGCTGCTGGGCGGCGTGTTCAAGGCCACCGGCAACGCCAGCCCGGTCACGATACCGGCCAAGGCGCGCTGGATGGCGCAGGACATGGCGCGCTGGGCGCGCCACTGGGGCGTGCCGTTCGCCTTCAACCCGCACTTCCCGATCAACACGCTGACCTTGATGCGCGGCGCGGCCGGCCTGCAGTTGCGACGCCCGGAAGACCTGGGTCGCTACCTCGACGCGGTGTTCCACGCGATGTGGGTCGAGCCGCGCAACCTCGGCGACGCGGCGGTGCTCGCGGATGCGCTCGCGGCCGCGGGCTTCGACCCGGCAGAGATCCAGGCGCTGGTCGCCGACCCCGAGGTCAAGGCCAAGCTCGTCGCCGACACCGAGGAAGCGGTCGCGCGCGGCGTGTTCGGCGCGCCGACGATGTTCGTCGGCGACGAGATGCACTTCGGCCAGGACCGGCTGGAGTTCGTGCGGCAGGCGCTGCGCGCGGGTTGACCGCCGTCGTCCCGGCGCAGCCTGCCCCGTGTCGCGACACGGGGGCCGGGACCCAGCGACGTCCGTGCCCGGCGCAGCAAGGTGGGCCGCTGGATGCCGGCCTGCGCCGGCATGACGAACAACGGCTACGCTACTCCCACGCCGGCGTGCTGCGCAGCACCTCTTCGAGCGTCGTCACGCCCTCGGCGACCTTCATCACGCCGGCCATGCGCAGCGGCTTCAGGCCGCCCTGCGCGGCGAGGTGGCGCAGCCGTGCGGCATCCGGCTGCGGATGCACCGCGGACTTGGCCGCCTCGTCGAGCGTGAGCAGTTCGTACAGGCCCGCACGTCCGCGGTAGCCGGTCATGCGGCATTCGAGGCAGCCCACCGGCCGGTAGGGCTTGAAGCCGCCGCCGAGCCGCCACGGCGCGATCACCTCCTGCAGCGACTCCATCGTCATCGTCGCGTCGGGCTGCCTGCACGCGGGGCACAGCGTGCGCACCAGGCGCTGCGCGAGCACGCCGATCACGGTGGCCGCGATCAGGTACGGCGGCACGCCGAGGTCGACCAGCCGCGTGATCGCCGAGGCCGCGTCGTTGGTGTGCAGCGTGCTGAACACGAGGTGGCCGGTGAGCGCGGCCTGGATCGCCATCTCGGCGGTCTCGAGATCGCGGATCTCGCCGACCATGATGATGTCCGGGTCCTGGCGCATGAGCGCGCGCACGCCGGCGGCGAAGTCGAGGTCGAGCGCGGGCTGCACCTGCGTCTGGTTGAACGCCGGCTCGATCATCTCGATCGGGTCCTCGATCGTGCAGACGTTGACCTCGTCGGTGGCCAGGCGCTTGAGCGTCGAGTAGAGCGTGGTCGTCTTGCCCGAGCCGGTCGGCCCGGTGACGAGGATGATGCCGTTGGCGTGCGCGGTCAGCTCGTTCCAGCGCTCGGCGTCGTGCGCGCCGAAGCCGAGCGCGTCGAGGCTCTTCACCGTCGTCTCGGGGTCGAAGATGCGCATCACCATCTTCTCGCCGAACGCGGTCGGCAAGGTCGCCAGGCGCATCTCGACCTCGTCGCCCTTGGTGGTGAGCGTGCCCGGCGCGCGCGTCTTGATGCGCCCGTCCTGCGGGCGCCGGCGCTCGACCACGTCCATGCGCCCGAGCAGCTTGATGCGCGCCGTCATCGCGTTGAGCACGCCCATCGGCAGCTGGTAGACGGTGTGCAGCACGCCGTCGATGCGAAAGCGGATCACCCCGAGCTCGCGGCGCGGCTCGAGGTGGATGTCGCTGGCGCGCTGCTCGAAGGCGTACTGCCACAGCCAGTCGACCACCTGCACCACGCCGGCATCGTTGGCGTCGAGCTGGCGGTTCGCCTTGCCCAGCTCGACGAGCTGCTCGAAGCTCGGGCCGGATGCCGCCTCGCCGCTCTTCTGCGCCGCACGCACCGAGCGCGACAGCGTGTAGAACTCGGTCGTGTAGCGCGCGATCTCGACCGGGTTGGCGACCACGAGCTTCACCTTGCGCCGCGTGTGCGCCTCGATCTCGGGCAGCCAGCGCAGGTCCAGCGGCTCGGCCGTGGCGATCGTCACCTCGGCCGCGCCGACCACCAGCGGCAGCGCGCGCCGCGCCTCGGCGTAGTTGATCGACATCACCTCGCCGACGCGGCCGACGTCGACCTTCAGCGGGTCGATGCGCAGGTACGGCAGCTTCACCCGCTTCGCGAGCCATTCGGTCAGCGCCTCGGCGTCGAGCGGCTGGCCGCTGCCCGCGTGCACCAGGCCGGCGTTGCCCAGCCGCACCAGCGGATGCTGCGCACTGTCGGCGCCGGCGAAGCGGCGCCGCGTGCGCTCGGCCTCGTCGGCGGCGATCACGCGGTCGGCACGCAGCCACTCGATCAGCTCGCGCCAGTCGAGCCGGTGCGGGCTGGCGGTCGGGGCGGTGGCGCTGGCGGCCTTCATGGCGGCGCCGATTGTCCGCCCTCGAGCCCGGGCGGCAGCGGGCGGATCATGCGCAGCCACTTGCGCGCCGGCAGGCCCCAGCGGCTTTCGACGATTTCCGCACGCTGCGCCAGCGTCCCACGGTCGGGCAGCGCGCCGTCGTGCAGCGCGAACAGCACGGTGTTGCCCTCGCGCGTCGGGCGCAGGCTGCCGACGCGGCCGTGCCCGAACACGGCGGCGATGCGTCGCGCGCTCGCGGCGAAACTGGCGCGGCGGCCGAACAGGTTGAGCGTCATCACGCCGCCCTCGGCGAGCACGCGCCGGCAGCCGGCATAGAAGGCCGCGTCGTCGAGCACCGGCGCCGCCGCGTCGTGGTCGTAGAGGTCGACGCACAGCACGTCGACCGTGCCGGCGTGCATTGGGTCGGCCACCCAGGCGCCGGCGTCACCCTCGACGACGGCGAGCCGCGCGCCGTCCCTGGGCAGGCGGAACCAGGCACGGCAGGCCGCGATCACCGACGGATTCAGCTCGACCGCGGTCGTCTTCGGCATGCGCAGCACCTGGTGCGTGAAGCGCGTGATCGCCCCGGCGCCGAGGCCGAGCTGCACCGCGTGGCCCTCCGTCAGCGACCCGGCCGGCCGCAGCAGCATCCAGACCATCATGCGCTGCACGTATTCCAGCTCGATCGCGCGCGGCCGGCCGATGCGCATCGAGCCCTGGACCCAGGGCGTGCCGAGATGCAGGTGGCGCACGCCGTCGAACTCGGAGATCGTCGCCGCCGGCAGTGGACTCGCGCGGGTGGCTCGCTTGGAACTCGGCACGGGCGCATTGTGGCCGAGTGTGGCGCGCACGCTGCAGTCAACGGCGTCCCGCGGCGCTACATTGATCCAGCGCAAGGCCGTGCCCCGGCCGCGTCGCAAGGTTCGATCCGTCGTTCACTCTCCGAGCGACGAATCGATGACGTACCTCACTCAGTCAAGGAAAAAAGATGAAACGCGCCCTCCTCGCCGCCGTCCTCGCCGCCGGCGGCCTGTTCGCCACCAGCGCCTTCGCGCAAGGCTATGTCGGCCTGTCCGGCGGCCAGTCGAAGGCCCACTTCGACTGCCCGGCCGCGTCGAGCTGCGACACCACCGACACCGGCTACAAGATCTTCGGCGGGATGATGGTCAACCAGAACTTCGGCGCCGAGCTGTCGTACATCGACTTCGGCAAGTTCAAGTCGACCGCCACCGGCGACGGCGGCATCACCGGCGACGCGCGTGCCGACGGCGTGGGCCTGTACGGCATCGCGGTCGCACCGTTCGGCCCGGCCTCGGTCTTCGGCCGACTCGGCATCGGCTACGTCCACACGAAGGAGACGGGCGGCATCTCGCACAACCACACCGACTTCGCCTACGGCCTCGGTGCCGGCTACGACTTCACCAAGAACGTCGGCGTGCGCCTCGAGTGGGACCGCATGCGTGCCAAGGGTGAGGTCGACAACGCCTCGCAGACCAAGGACGTCGACCTGCTCAGCGTCGGCGTTCTGTACCGCTTCTGATGCGGTCGGCGGCCTCAGGCCGCCGCGCGCCGCGCGTCGACGCTGGCCGGGCCGGCGCCGAGCGCGGCCACCACGAACATGCCGCCGGCGATGGCCAGGTTCTTCATGAACATCAGCTGCTGCACCATCGCCTGCCCGGCCGGGGCGTTCCAGTACTGATGGAAAAGCACGGCCGCCAGCAGCGTGAACAGCGCCAGCGCCAGCGCGGCCCAGCGAGCCTGGAAGCCGACCGCCAGCGCGAGTCCGGCGACGACCTCGAACGCGCCGACCAGCGCCGCCAGTGCGGTTGAACCGGGCAGGCCGGCGCTGGCCATGTAGCCGGCGGTGCCGGCCAGGCTGCCGAACTTGGACAGGCCGGCGAGCACGAACATGAGCGCCAGCAGCACGCGGCCGGCGACGACGACGGGGGACTTGATCGAATCGAGCATGGAAGACCTCGTGGGTGATTGGCGGCGCGGGCACGAGCGCATGCGCCGGACGACGACTGCGAGGTTAGGCGCCGCGGCCGCCGCGACCCTTCGCGCGGCTTGAACGCAGCGTTCTAAGAGGGCGTCAGGCGTCCAGCGCGGCCAGCCGCGGCAGCACCGCGCGCGCATTGCGCGCCGTCCGGCGGGCGGTCTCCTCGATCGACCAGCCGCGCAACGCGGCCAGCGTCTGGGCGATGCGCGGCAGCTCGGCCGGCTCGTTGCGCACGCTCGCCCCTGCGGCGCGCGCGTCGGCGCGCCGGTACAGCCATCGCGGCGGAATGTCGGGCGCGTCGGTCTCGAGCACCGGCGCCTGCTCGGGCAGGTCGCGCGCCAGGCGGCGGATGCGCAGTGCACGCTCGAACGTCATGCTGCCGCCGAAGCCGAGCGCGAAGCCGAGATCGAGGAAGGCCCGCGCCTGCTGCTCGCTGCCGTTGAAGGCGTGCGCGATGCCGCCGGCCACGCGCGCCTCGCGCAGCAGCCTGGCCAGCGGGTCGACGGCGCGCCGGCTGTGCAGCAGCACCGGCAGCCCGGCGTCGCGCGCGAGCGCGAGTTGCGCGGCGCAGAAGCGCGCCTG
>JBLMVT010000518.1:0-3243 GCA_050256835.1 Betaproteobacteria bacterium
TCTCGCGCGGGTCGAAGCGCGACAGGAACGACTCGGCCGAGTCGAAGCACTTGACGCGGTAGTCCTTGCCTTCGAGCAGCCATTGCAGCGAGTCGCGCACCGCCTCGTCGTCGTCGACGACATAGACGGTGCCCTTCTTCGGAATCAGACTCATGGGACGACGGCGGAATTGGAGGAGGGGGCGGTCGCCGCGCCGGGAGCCTCGGCGCGCTGCGGCTCGACCGGCAGCGTGAAGGTGAAACGGCAGCCGACGACAGCCGTTCCATTGTAGAGGTTCTGCGCCCTGATCCGGCCGCGGTGCGACTCAACGATCGAGCGGCACAGCGACAGGCCGATGCCCAGCCCGTCGGTCTTGGTCGAGAAGAACGCCTCGTACAGCCGCTCGATCACCTCGTCGCGGATGCCCGGGCCCATGTCGGTGACGCCGAACTCGATCACGCCGCCTTCGTCGGTGGTATGTCGCGGCACGACACGCAGCTCGATGTTGCGCCGCGCCGGCGGCATGTGCGCGTTGTCGATCGCCTCGGCGGCGTTCTTGATCAGGTTGAGCACCACCTGTTCGATCAGGATCGGGTCGACCAGCAGCGTCGGCAGGCGCTGCGCGATGTAGGTGTGGATCGCCACGTTGCGCCGGCGCAGCTCGATGCCCGCGAGGTCGACCGCGTCCTCGACGATCGCGCGCGCCTGCGCAGGCTGGCGCTGCGGCTCGCTGCGCTTCACGAAGGCGCGGATGCGGTGGATGATCTGGCCGGCGCGTTGCGCCTGGCGCGCGGTCTTCTGCAGCGCCTCGATCAGGTCGTCCTTGGCGATGGCGTCGGCGCCGACCCGCGACACCATGCCGTTGCAGTAGTTGGTGATCGCCGTCAGCGGCTGGTTCAGCTCGTGCGCGACCGACGAGGCCATCTCGCCCATCGTCACCAGCCGGCTCGTCACCTGCGCCTTCTCGGCCTGCTGCGCGGCCTGCGCCTCGGCCTGCCGGCGCGCCGTGACGTCGGTGGCGATCAGCATCTGCGCGAGCCGTCCGTCGGTCCACTGCAGGTAGCGCGCGCGCACGTCGAACCAGCGTCCGAGCGGCTCGACGAGCGTCTCGCGCGGCTCGGAGCCGGCCTCGGTCAGCTCGGCGGTCGGCAGGCCGCCGAGCCCGTCGACCGACTCGTCGGCTTCCGGCACGTACGGCAGCGAAGGCTCGCCGCCGGCGAGCAGCGAATGGCCGCGCGCGTCGGCGCCGAACCACAGCCGGTACGAGCGGTTGGCGAACAGCAGTTCGCCCTCGTGCACCGACAGCACCGACACCGCCGCCTCCAGCCCCTCGAGCACGGTGGTGAAGCGCTCGTGCGACGCCGACAGCTGGTCGCGCACGCGCTTGGCCTCGGTGATGTTGGTCATCGAGGTCATCCAGCCGGTCTGCTGGCCGCGCGGGTCGATCAGCGGCGAGACGTACATGCGCGCGTCGAACAGCGTGCCGTCCTTGCGCATGATCCTGACCTCGATGCCGCCGGCCGGGCTGCGGCCCTGCAGCTCCTGCTGCAGCAGCCGGTTGTTCTCCTCCTGGCGGTCGCGCGGCCAGTGCGGGAACGGCGGCGTGCGGCCGATCAGCTCGCTCTCGGAGAAGCCGGTCATGGCGCAGAACGCCGGGTTGACGTAGGTGATGCGGCCCTCGCGGTCCATCGCGCGCATGCCGGTCAGCATCGAGTTTTCCATCGCGCGCCGGAAGTTGGTCTCGGACACCAGCGCGTTCTGCATCTGCAGGCGCCGGCGCATGTGTCGCCAAGTGCCCATCAGCATCCACACGGTCAGCACCGACAGCAGCACGACCATCCAGAACAGCGTGTTGCTGATCAGCCCGATCGAGGTGCGGTAGCCCTGGCCGCGCAGCACGATGCCGTTGCCTGCCGGCGCCAGCGGCACCTCGTACACGATCGACGGGCGCTTGAGCTTCTCGCCGGGCATCGGCGTGATCGTGCTCCACAGCACCTCCTCGCGCGCGTCGAGCACGGTGATCGCGCGCCGCGTCGCCACCTCGCTGGGGATCAGGTAGCGCATCAGGCTCTCGACCGAGTACTCGGCGGTCAGCGTGCCGGCGAAGTTGCTGCGCGCGATCAGCGGCACCTGCACCTGGAACACCGGCGTGCCGAACGCGTCGCGGAAGGGCCCCGAGTAGACCGGCTGGCGCAGGTCGCGCGCAGTCGTGAAGGCGCGCTCAGGCTCGCTCTGGCGTCCCTCGACCGGTGCCGAGGGCCCGCGCTCGTCGGTGCTGGTGGTCGTCTCGGCGCGGAAGTTCTGCGCCGAGTAGTAGGCGTGGCGCAGCCGCTGGGCGTCGACCCACATCATCCGGGTGATCTCGGGCCGCTCGCGCGTGAAGCCGGTCGCCTGCTCGACGAACTCGTCGGCGTCGATCGCGCGCGTGGCGATCTCGCGCGCGATGCGCACGAGCTGCTCCTGGTTCTCGATCAGCCGCAGGCGGATCTGCTGCTGGGCGATCTCGGTGTCGCGCTTGACCGACTCCTGCTCGCGCTCGAACTCCTCGTTGCGCAGGTACCAGAAGGCCGAGATGATCGCCGCCAGGAACAGCAGCACCGAGATCAGCGGCGCGACGGTGGCGAAGCGGTCCTGGCGCGCCGGCGTCTGCCGCCGCCACCAGCCGCCGACGATGCGTCGCGCGCGCTGCAGGAGGGGGCGCGACGGCGCTCGCAGGTCGAAGCCGGGCTGCATGCGCGGGATTATCGAGGGCCGGCGCGCGCCGCGCCCGCCCGATGCAGCATCGCGGAAGAACGCTTGCTTCATAATCCATATCGTGAAAGCGCGTCGCGCGATTTGAAATCAAGCATCGCTTGTGCGACACTGCGCGCCGCAGCCGAGACCCCACGCCGAGGAGACCGCCATGTCCGCCGTTCCGCAATCGTTCGTCGGTGCCGCTGCCAACGACGCCGACGCCCAGGAAACCCGCGAATGGCTGGACGCACTGTCGGCCGTTATCGCCGCCGAGGGCGGCGAGCGCGCGCACTTCCTGCTCGAGCAGCTGATCTCGCACGCGCGCCAGGCCGGCATCGACATGCCGTTCTCGGCCAACACCGCCTACGTCAACACCATCCCGGCCGACGAGGAGGAGCGCTGCCCCGGCAACATCGAGATCGAGGAGCGGCTGCGCGGCTACATGCGCTGGAACGCGATGGCGATGGGGCGAAGGATTTGGCGCAGTCCTGGCTACAGACTCTGCCACCCTGCCGCAGCCGGTGCAGGACT
>JBLMVT010000519.1:0-7593 GCA_050256835.1 Betaproteobacteria bacterium
TGATGCGGCCGACGGCGCTGACCGCCGTCGCCTCGATGAACACCAGCCCGGCGCCCCCTTGCGACAGCATGCCCAGGTGCATGAGGTGCCAGTCGGTGCCGCTGCCGTCGGCGTCGGCCGAGTACTGGCACATCGGCGAGACGACGATGCGGTTGTGCAGTTCGAGGTCGCGCGGGGCGAAGGGGCTGAACAGGATCGAGTTCATGCGGTGTCTCGGGCCGGAAGCGGTGGCGCCTTCATGCTATCTTGCCGCCGCACAACGAGGAGTGACACGCATGAGTTATTGCATCGACCTGTCCGGCCGCGTCGCGCTGGTCACCGGCGCGTCGAGCGGGCTCGGCACGCAGTTCGCCAAGACGCTGGCGGCCGCCGGCGCGGCCGTCGTGCTCGCCGGCCGGCGCGTCGAGCGGCTGAAGACGCTGCGCGCCGAGATCGAGGGCGCCGGCGGCGACGCCCACGTCGTCGGCCTCGACGTGACCGACCGCGACAGCATCCGCTCGGCGATCGCCCACGCCGAGACCGAGATGGGCACGCTGGACATCCTGGTGAACAACTCGGGCGTCAGCACCACGCAGCGCCTGGTCGACGTGACCGAGGAAGATTACGACTACGTCTTCGACACCAACACCAAGGGTGCGTTCTTCGTCGCGCAGGAAGTCGGCAAGCGGATGATCGCGCGCTCCAAGGGCGCGGCGCCGGGCACCTTCACCGGCGGGCGCATCGTCAACATTGCCTCGATGGCCGGCCTGCGCGTGCTAGGGCAGATCGGCGTGTACTGCATGAGCAAGGCGGCGGTGGTCCACATGACGCGCGCGATGGCGCTCGAGTGGGGCCGCTACGGCATCAACGTCAACGCCATCTGCCCGGGCTACATCGACACCGAGATCAACCACCACCACTGGCAGACCGAGCAGGGGCAGAAGCTGATCGGCATGATGCCGCGCAAGCGCATCGGCGACCCGAAGGACCTCGACACCGTGCTGATGATGCTGTGCGCCAACGAGAGCCACTTCGTCAACGGGGCGGTCGTCCAGGCCGACGACGGGTTCGCGCTGTGACGCGCCGATGACCCTGCGCGCGCTCTCGCTGCTCGAGTGCCGCGTGCTCGGCGTGCTGGTCGAGAAGGAGCGCACCGTCCCCGACAGCTATCCGCTGTCGCTCAATGCGCTGGTGCTCGGCTGCAACCAGAAGACCGCGCGCGACCCGGTGCTCAATGCGAGCGACGCCGAGGTGCTGGGCGCGCTCGACGACCTGAGGGCCGCCGACCTGGTGGTCGAGGTCAGCGGCAGCCGGGTCGCGCGATACGAGCACAACCTCGCTCGCGTGCTGAAGCTCCCGAGCCAGTCGGTGGCGATCCTCGCGCTGCTCATGCTGCGCGGCCCGCAGACGGCCGCCGAGCTGCGCGCCAACACCGAGCGGCTGCACCGCTTCGCCGACATCTCGGCGGTCGAGGGCTTCCTCGACGAGCTGGCCGCGCGAACGCCCGAGTCGCTGGTCGTGCGGCTGCCGCGCGCGCCCGGCGAACGCGAGGCGCGCTGGGCTCAGTTGCTCGGCGGGCCGGTCGACGCGACGGCCGGCGCCACCGCGCGGCCAGGCGGCGACGCGGCCATCGACGCCGGCGAGATCGCCGCCCTCAAGGCCAACCAGGCGCGGCTGCAGTCCGAGGTCGACGCGCTGCGGGCGCAGCTGCAGCGGCTGGCGCGCGAGCTCGGCGTGGACCTCTCCTGACCCTTCCTTCCCGAATCACCGATGCGACTCGACATCCCCGAAAGCAAGAAGCTGGTCCACGAGATGGTGATCCCCATGCGCTGGGGCGACATGGACGCGATGGGCCACATCAACAACACGCTCTACTTCCGCTACTTCGAAATCGCACGCATCGCCTGGTTCGACCGCATCGGCTGCCGGCCCGGCCCGAGCGGCGCCGGTCCGCTGATCGTCAACGCCTTCTGCAACTTCATCAAGCAGCTCGAATACCCCGGCGACGTGCTGGCGCGCCACTACGCCGCCAACCCCGGGCGCAGCAGCTTCGACACCTTCCTGACGCTTGAGCGCACCGACCAGCCCGGCGTCGTCTTCGCCAACGGCGGCGCGACCGTCGTGTGGACCGACTTCCCGACGCAGAAGTCAGCGCCGCTGCCGGACTGGCTGCGCGAGCTGGTGGCGTAGAGCGCCTTCGTTCGCCGTTGTGGCAGAAAGGGGTCGCCTGCTCGCGCCGCTGTGTCAGGGTGGTGACGGCACCTGCGTTTTCCGGCCCACCTACCACGCCGAGCGCAACGACGGCGTGTGAGCCACGTCACCCGCTCAGCAGCTTGTGCACCAGCTCCGGGGTCGTCGCCGCGGCGTACTTGCGCATCAGCCGCGCGCGGTGGACATCGACGGTGCGCGGGCTGATCGCCAGCCGCCGGCCGATCAGCTTGCTGGTCAGCCCGTCGATCAGCAGCGCCGCCACTTCGCGCTCGCGCGGCGTCAGCGCCGCCGCGAGCGGGCGCCGTGCCGACAGGTCCTCGAACGACCAGATGCCGGCCGCGTGCGGATGACGCGGCTCGAGCGCGCGCCCGGCGACGCGGCACCAGAACAGCTCGCCGCCGACGCGCTTCATGACCCGCTCGTCGGCATAGCGGCCGTTGCGGTCCAGGCTGGCGGCGATGCGCCGGCCGGTGCGCTCGAATTCGTCGTGCGTCGGGTAGAGCACCTCGAACGAGCGGCCGACGACGTCCTCGCGGCGCGCGCCGAACATCGTCAGCAGCTCGCGGTTGCAGTCAATCACGAGCCGCTGGCGCGACAGCACCAGGCCGATCGGCGCGAGGTCGAACGCGGTGCGGTAGTCGAGCGCCGGCCGCGCCTGCGCCTTCACAGGAACGCGTAGGTCGTGGTCGCGTGCGCGGCCAGCCGGCCGTCGCGGTCGCTGATTTCGATCTCGCCGAACGCCAGCGTCCGGCCCAGCCGCAGCACGCGCGCGACCACGGTCGCCTCGCCGCCGTCGCCGGGAATCGGTCGCAGGAAGCTGGTCTGCAGCTGCACGGTGGTCATCGGGCGGAACTCGCCGAGCCTGCTCACCACCGCGAGCACCATCGCGGTGTCGGCCGCGGCCATCAGCGTCTGCCCGCACAGCACGCCGCCGCCGTGCACGTGGATCGGCACGACGGGCAGGCCGAGCACGACCTCGCCGTCGGCGGCGCTCCTGACGACCATCCCGAGCTGGCGCACCCAGGGCGCGAAGGTGGCGTTGTCCAGCGCACGCTGCAGCGCGGCCACGGTCGGGGTGGTGTCCATCGTTAGTCAATTCTACGTAGGGCTTACGTATGGCTTTACGTAGTACGCTTGCCGCTCGTTTGCGACCGGCCGGGAAGAAAGAGGAGCGCGCATGAACAAGGTCTACCCCAGCGCGAAGGCGGCGCTCGAGGGCATCGTTAGGGACGGCCAGCTGATGGCGGTCGGCGGCTTCGGCCTGTGCGGCATCCCCGAGGCGCTGATCGAGGCGCTGCGCGACTCGGGCGTGAAGAACCTGACCGTCGTCTCGAACAACGCCGGCGTCGACGGATTCGGGCTGGGCAAGCTGCTCGAGACGCGCCAGATCAGGAAGATGATCTCGAGCTACGTCGGCGAGAACAAGGAATTCGAGCGCCAGTTCCTCGCCGGTGAACTGGAACTCGAGTTCACGCCGCAGGGCACGCTGGCCGAGAAGCTGCGCGCGGGCGGCGCGGGCATCCCGGCGTTCTTCACCCGCACCGGCGTCGGCACGCTGGTCGCCGAGGGCAAGGAGACGCGCGAGTTCGACGGCCGCACCTACGTGATGGAGCGCTCGCTGGTCCCCGAGGTGGCGCTGGTCAAGGCGCACATCGCCGACAAGTCGGGCAACCTGCGCTTCCGGCTGACCGCACGCAACTTCAACCCCGCCGCGGCGATGGCCGCCAGGACCTGCGTGGTCGAGGTCGAGAAGCTGGTCGAGGTCGGCGAGATCGCGCCCGACGACGTGCATCTGCCGGGCATCTACGTGCACCGCATCGTCGTCAACGCCAACCCCGAGAAGCGCATCGAGAAGCGCACCACGCGAGCCGCCTGAGGAGGACCTCTTATGCCCTGGACCCACGACGAGATGGCCGCGCGCGCGGCCAAGGAACTGCAGGACGGGTTCTACGTCAACCTCGGCATCGGCCTGCCGACGCTGGTGGCCAACTTCGTGCCCAAGGACATCGAGGTCTGGCTGCAGAGCGAGAACGGCATGCTCGGCATCGGCCCGTTCCCGACCGACGCCGAGGTCGACGCCGACCTGATCAACGCCGGCAAGCAGACGGTGACAACGATCCCTGGCTCCAGCATCTTCGGCAGCCACGACAGCTTCGCCATGATCCGCGGCGGCAAGATCAACCTGTCGATCCTCGGCGCGATGCAGGTCACCGACAAGGGCGACCTCGCCAACTGGATGATCCCCGGCAAGATGGTCAAGGGCATGGGCGGGGCGATGGACCTGGTCGGCGGCGTGAAGAGCGTGGTCGTGCTGATGGAGCACGTCGCGAAGAAGAAGGACGGCGGCATCGAGCTGAAGATCCTGCCGCAGTGCACCCTGCCGCTCACCGGCGTCGGCGTGGTCGACCGCATCATCACCGACCTGGCGGTGCTCGACATCACGCCGCACGGCCTGATGGTGGTGGAGATGGCCCCCGGCGTGACGCGCGAGGAATTGCAGGCCAAGACCGGGGTGCCGCTGCATTGAGCGGGGCCGGGCGGGGCCGGGCGGGCCCGGCAAGCGGCGTGCCGGACGCCCCTCCTGCGGTTGCGTCCGGTGCTTGCTGCAGCCCCCGGCTGGGAGTAGAAGTCGATCGGCGGATCGTACCGGTCCGCTCGAAAGGAGCCTCCCATGCGCAGACGCATCTACTGGCTGCTGCCCGACTTCGGCAGCGCGCGGCGGGCGATGGACGACCTGCTGCTGGCACGTGTCGACGAGGGTCACATCCACTTCGTCGGCCCCGAGGAAGCCGACATGCGGGGCCTGCACCCCGCCAACGTGCTGCAGACCTCGGACCTCATCCCGGCGGCCCAGCATGGCCTGGTCGCGGGCGGCGCGGTCGGCGTCCTCGCCGGCATCTTCGCCGCGCTGTACCCGATCATCGGCGACGCGCCACAGTGGGGCATGGTCGCCGTGCTGGCCATCCTCGGCGGCGTGTTCGGCGCCTGGGCGTCGAGCATGATCGGCAGCTCGATCCCGAGCAGCCGCCTCGCACGCTTCCAGTCGGCGATCGCTCGCGGCCAGTTCCTGCTGATGGTCGACGTGCCGCGCTCGCGCATCGAGGAGGTCGAGGAACTGCTCGAGCGCGCGCATCCCGAAGGGCACTTCGAGGGCACCGAGCCGAACATCCCGGCGTTCCCGTAGGCCGCCGGTCCACCCTGACCCCTTCTCCAGGCGGGAGCGGGGCTATTTGTCCGACTGGCGGGCGACCTCGCGCTGCTTCATCTGCAGATAGTCGGACTCGCTCATCTCGTGCAGCTGGGTGGCGTAGCGCTCGGTGGCGGCGAACCAGTCGCGCAGCCGCTTGTCCTGCTGCTCGGCCTTCGGCAGCGTCAAGGAGCCGAGGTAGGCGTCGATGGCGAGGTAGTAGCGCATCGTGTTGCGCTCGACCACGCCGCGCACGCCGCCGATGTACAGCGGCTTGCCGTCGGAGTCGCGACCGGTCACGCTGAAGCCGACCTTGTCGGCGCCGATCGTCGCCAGGTAGCCCTGCATGGCAACCCGCGCTGCGAAGCCGTAGCCGTACGAGTACGCCATGTGGATGAACGACTTGCCCGCGTCGAGCGGCACCGCCTCGAGCACGATGCGGTAGTCGCGCGTGCCCAGCGGTCCGTCGGCGGCGGACAGCCGCACCTGCATGAACTCGGGCCCGCTCGCGGCGACGCGGTAGTCGAAGTTGACCTGGTAGGTCTGCTCGATCGGCTGGTCGAACTTGCGCCCGATGTTGACGATCACGCGCTCGCCCTCGTTGCGGCACTGCTTGATGTTGAGATGCAGGATCAGCACCTGGCACCAGTTGGCCGGCTGGGTCAGCGTCGATTCGATCGACGCGTAGGGATGCTCGACGATGGCGTAGACGTCGCCCTTCAGGTCGCCGGCGTCCTGCGTCGATTCGAGCACCAGCGGGCGCTTGAACGGGTTGTTGGCCAGCGGTTGCTTCAGCGCGGCGTACTTGTCGCGCAGCGCGGCGGCGCCGGGGTCGAGCGCCCAGGCACTGCCGAGGCAGGCGGGCACGAGCAGCAGGGCGAACAGCAGGCGAGCCGATGCAAGGATGCGGGCGAGCTTCATGCGACTCCTAGGGCGGGACGGGACGCTTCACAGCCAGTAGCGCCAGATCCGCCCGAACCATTCCTTCAGGCGCATGCCGAGCGGCCGGCGCTGCCATTGCGCTAGCGTAACCGCAGCCGAGTCGGCGAGGTCGGCATCGAACATCGCGCGCATGCGCCGGCCGAACTCGTCGCCGAGGACGACCGCATTCACCTCGCGGTTGTGCACGAAGCTGCGCCAGTCGAGGTTGGTCGAGCCGACGGTCGACCACACGCCGTCGATCAGCGCCGTCTTCGAATGCAGCAGCGCGCCGTGCCGCTCGTAGACCTTCACGCCGGCTTCGAGCAGTTCGCCGTAGTACGAGCGGCCGGCCCAGAAGACCAGCGACGAGTCGGTGGTGCTGGGCAGCAGCAGCTTCACGTCGACGCCGCGCGCCACCGCGCCCTTCAGCGCCTCGAGCAGTTGCGCGTCGGGCGCGAAGTAGGCGTTGGTCAGCAGCACCTCGGTCTCGGCGCTGGCGATGGCCGAGATCAGGGTGGCGTAGATCTGGCTGTACGGCTCGTCGGGCGAGCCGCCGATGGCGCGCACGACCGAGGGGCCGACGGGCGCGACGTGCGGGAAGTAGTCGCGCGGCGGCAGCGGCGGTCCCTTCTGCGACGCCCAGGTGTCGAGGAAGAGCCGCTGGAAGTCGGCCACGACCGGGCCCTCGATGCGCAGGTCGGTGTCGCGCCAGGGCAGCGAGTCGGCCGGCGCGCCGTCGCTGCCTGCGCCGGTCGAGCTGCCCGAGGAATAGACGTCGCTGATGTTGATGCCGCCGAGGAAGGCGACGCGGCCGTCGACGACGAGCAGCTTGCGGTGGTCGCGCTCGTCGACGTCCCAGCCGACGCGGGCGAGTAGCGGGTTGACCGGGTTGTACTGCAGCAGGCGGATGCCGCTCGCGCTCAGGCGGTCGAAGAAGGCGCGCGGCGTGCGCAGCGAGCCGACGCCGTCGTAGATCAGGTTGACCTGCACGCCGTCGCGCTGGCGTTCGATCAGCGCGTCGGCGAAGCGCCGGCCGACCGCGTCGTCCTCGACGATGTAGGTCTCGAGGTTGATATGGTCCTTCGCCCGCGCGATCGCGGCGAACATCGCGTCGTAGGTGGCCGGGCCGTCGTGCAGCAGCTCGACCTTGTTGCCGGTCACCAGCGGCGTGTCGACCAACGCCTGCTCGAGCGCGAGGTGGCGCGCGAAGATGCCGGTGTCGCGGCCGCTCGACTTCAACTGCTCGAGGATGGCGCGGCTGCGCTCGGCGGACAGCGGCCCGTGCGCGCCGTCCA
>JBLMVT010000520.1:0-9937 GCA_050256835.1 Betaproteobacteria bacterium
AACTCGTCGCGGAAGTGCTTGATCATGGCGCGCACCGGCATCGCGGCGGCGTCGCCGAGCGCGCAGATGGTGCGGCCCTGGATGTTGTCGGCCACCGAGTCGAGCAGCTCGATGTCCTCCATGCGGCCGTGGCCGTGCTCGATGCGCTCGACCATGCGCCACAGCCAGCCGGTGCCCTCGCGGCACGGCGTGCACTGGCCGCAGCTCTCGTGCATGTAGAAGTACGACAGCCGCAGCAGGCTCTTGACCATGCAGCGCGTGTCGTCCATGACGATGACCGCGCCCGAGCCGAGCATCGAGCCGGCCTTGGCGATGGCGTCGTAGTCCATCGTCGTGTCAAGCATGATCCTCGCCGGCAGCACCGGCGCCGACGAGCCGCCGGGGATCACCGCTTTCAGCGGCCGGCCGCCACGCACGCCGCCGGCCAGTTCGAGCAGCCTGGCGAACGGCAGCCCGAGCGGCACCTCGTAGTTGCCGGTTTTTTAGGCGTCGGCGACCACCGAGAAGATCTTCGTGCCGCCGTTGTTCGGCTTGCCGATCTCGAGGTACTTCTGCCCGCCGTGGTTGATGATCCAGGGCACGGCGGCGAAGGTCTCGGTGTTGTTGATCGTCGTCGGCTTGCCGTACAGGCCGTAGCTCGCCGGGAACGGCGGCTTGAAGCGCGGCTGGCCCTTCTTGCCCTCGAGCGACTCGAGCAGCGCGGTCTCCTCGCCGCAGATGTAGGCGCCGAAGCCGTGGAAGTCGTGGAGCTCGAAGCCGAAATTGCTGCCGAACAGCTTGTCGCCCAGGTAGCCGGCCGCACGCGCCTCGCGCAGCGCTTCCTCGAAGCGCTCGTAGATCTCGAAGATCTCGCCGTGGATGTAGTTGTAGCCGACGCTGATGCCCATCGCGTAGGCGGCGATGGCCATGCCCTCGATCACGATGTGCGGGTTGTAGGCGAGGATGTCGCGGTCCTTGCAGGTGCCGGGCTCGCCCTCGTCGGAGTTGCACACCAGGTACTTCTGCCCCGGGAACTGGCGCGGCATGAAGCTCCACTTCAGCCCGGTCGGGAAGCCCGCGCCACCGCGGCCGCGCAGGCCCGAGGCCTTGACCTCGGCGATCACCTGGTCGGGTGTCATCCCGGCCTCACCGACCGGCGACGGGCCACTGCCTGGCCGGCCAGCCCCCTCCGGGGGCGGCGAAGCCTGGGGGCCCACCCCAAGGACCTTGCGCAGTGCCTGGTAGCCGCCGCGCGCCTCGTAGTCCTTCAGGCGCCAGTTGCTGCCGTCGAGCCCGGCGTAGATCTGCGGGTCGATGTGGCGGCCGTGGAAGCAGGTCGCGCGGCCGTCGGCCTTGAACTTGGAGAGGTCGGGAGTGGCCATCGCGATCACCCAGCCTTGCGCAGCGTGTCGAGCAGCTCGTCGAGCCGCTCGGTGCTCATGAAGCTGAGCATCTGCCGGTCGTTGACGAGCATCACCGGCGCGTCGGCGCAGGCGCCCAGGCATTCGCACTTCTGCACGGTGACGAGGCCATCGGCGCTGGTGCCGCCCTCCTCGATGCCGAGCCGTTCGCACAGGTGCGCCAGCGCCTTGCCGCCGTCGCGCAGCGCGCAGGGCAGGTTGGTGCAGACGTTGAGCTTGTAGCGGCCGACCGGCTGCTGGTTGTACATGTTGTAGAACGTCGTCACCTCGTGCACCGCGATCGGCGGCATGCCGAGGACCTCGGCGACGACCTTCTCGCTCTCGCCCGAGACCCAGCCGAATTCCTGCTGCACGATGGCCAGGCACGCCAGCACGGCCGACTGCGCCTGCTCGCCGGGGAACTTGCGGGCCTCCTCGCGGAAGCGCTGCTTCATGGCTTCGCTGATCATCTGTCGATCTCGCCGAACACGATGTCCATCGTGCCGATGATGGCCACCGCATCGGCGATCATGTGGCCGCGCGACATCTCGTCCATCGCGGCCAGGTGCGGGAAACCCGGCGGGCGGATCTTCAGCCGGTACGGCTTGTTGGCGCCGTCGCTCACCAGGTAGATGCCGAACTCGCCCTTCGGCGCCTCGACGGCCGCGTAGACCTCGCCCTCGGGCACGTGCATGCCCTCGGTGAAGAGCTTGAAGTGGTGGATCAGCTCCTCCATGTTCGACTTCATGTCGACGCGCGGCGGCGGTGCGACCTTGTGGTTGCCGGTGATCACGGGGCCCGGGTTCGCGCGCAGCCAGGCCGAGCACTGCTGGATGATGCGGTTGGCCTGGCGCATCTCCTCGACGCGCACGAGGTAGCGGTCGTAGGTGTCGCCGTTGGTCCCCAGGGCCAGGTCGAAGTCCATGCGGTCGTAGACGTCGTAGGGCTGCGTCTTGCGCAGGTCCCAGGCGATGCCCGAGCCACGCAGCATCGGGCCGGTGAAGCCGAGGTTGAGCGCGCGCTCGGGCGAGACGACGCCGATGCCGACCGTGCGCTGCTTCCAGATGCGGTTGTCGGTGAGCAGCGTCTCGTAGTCGTCGACGTTCTTCGGGAAACGGGCACAGAAGTCGTCGATGAAGTCGAGCAGCGAGCCCTGGCGATTCTCGTTGAGCTTGGCGATGGCCTTCGCGTTGCGGATCTTCGACGGGCGGTACTGCGGCATCGCGTCGGGGAGGTCGCGATAGACGCCGCCAGGACGGAAGTAGGCGGCGTGCATGCGCGCGCCCGACACCGCCTCGTACATGTCGAACAGGTCCTCGCGCTCGCGGAAGCAGTAGATGAGGATGTTCATCGCCCCGCAGTCGAGGCCGTGCGCGCCCAGCCACAGCAGGTGGTTCATCAGCCGCGTCAGCTCGGCGAACATGACGCGGATGTACTGCGCGCGGATCGGCACCTCGATGCCCAGCAGCCGCTCGATGGCCAGGCAGTAGGCGTGCTCGTTGCACATCATCGAGACGTAGTCGAGCCGGTCCATGTACGGCAGCGACTGGATGAAGGTGCGCGTCTCGGCGAGCTTCTCGGTGGCGCGGTGCAGCAGCCCGACGTGCGGGTCGGCACGCTGAATCACCTCGCCGTCGAGTTCGAGCACGAGCCGCAGCACGCCGTGCGCGGCCGGGTGCTGAGGCCCGAAGTTGAGCGTGTAGTTCTTGATCTCGGCCATGGCGCGTTACTGGAGCCCGCCGTAGTTCTCTTCGCGCACCACGCGCGGCACGATCTCGCGCGGCTCGATCGTCACCGGCTGGTAGATGACGCGTCCGCGCTCGGGGTCGTAGCGCATCTCGACGTGGCCGTAGACCGGGAAGTCCTTGCGCATGGGGTGGCCGATGAAGCCGTAGTCGGTGAGGATGCGGCGCAGGTCGGCGTGGCCGTCGAAGACGATGCCGTACAGGTCGAACGCCTCGCGCTCGAACCAGTTGGCCGCGTTCCAGATGTCCGTCACCGAGGCGACCACGGGCAGGTCGTCGTCGGGGCAGAAGACCTTGGCGCGCAGGCGGCAGTTGTGGGTCACCGACAGCAGGTGGGAGACGACGGCGTAGCGCGCGCCGTCCCAGGGCCGGTTCTTGTAGGCCGAGTAGTCGACGCCGCACAGGTCGATGAGCTGTTCGAAGCGCAGCGCCGGCGCGTCGCGCAGCGTGCACGCGGCAGCATGCCAGTCGCCGGCGGCGATGCAGACGGTCAGCTCGCCACGGTCGCGCACCAGCCGCTTGATGGCGCCGCCGAGCGCGCCCTCGAGAGCGGCCTGCAGGGAGTCGAGTCTGGCTTCGCTCATGGCATCAGCGTGCAATGGTGTTCTCGCGCCGGATCTTGGCCTGCAGCTGCAGGATGCCGTAGAGCAGCGCCTCGGCCGTCGGCGGACAGCCCGGCACGTAGACGTCGACGGGCACGATGCGGTCGCAGCCGCGCACGACGGAATAGCTGTAGTGGTAGTAGCCGCCGCCGTTGGCGCACGAACCCATCGACAGCACCCAGCGCGGCTCGGCCATCTGGTCGTAGACCTTGCGCAGCGCCGGCGCCATCTTGTTGCACAGCGTGCCGGCGACGATCATCAGGTCGCTCTGGCGCGGGCTGGGACGGAACAGCATGCCGAAGCGGTCGATGTCGTAGCGTGCCGCCCCGGCATGCATCATCTCGATCGCGCAACACGCCAGGCCGAAGGTCATCGGCCACAGCGAGCCGGTCTTCGACCAGTTGATCAGGGTATCGACCGAGGTGGTCATGAACCCTTCCTTGAGAACGCCTTCGATGCCCATGTCGGTGCCTATTCCCAGTCCAGCGCGCCCTTCTTCCACTCGTAGAGGAAGCCGACGACGAGGATGGCGAGGAAGATCATCATGGCCCAGAAGCCGACGGCGCCGATCTCCTTCAGCGCGACCGCCCACGGGAAGAGGAACGCGATCTCGAGGTCGAACAGGATGAACAGGATCGCCACGAGGTAATAGCGCACGTCGAACTTCATGCGCGCATCCTCGAAGGCCTCGAAGCCGCATTCGTAGGGGCTGTTCTTCTCGGCGTCGGGCCGGTTGGGCCCCAGCAGGAAGCCGATCACCTGTGGCGCCACGCCGACCGCCGCGCCGACCAGGATGAACAGGATGACGGGCAGGTAGGCTTCGAGGGAGGTCATGGTCGACGCGGGCAACCTGGGGGCGGATCGTCTGTCGGATGACGTGACAAGGAGCGCGATACGGCCTCGCCACGAGGACCTGGTGCCGACGGCGAGACTCGAACTCGCACAGCTTTCGCCACTACCCCCTCAAGATAGCGTGTCTACCAGTTTCACCACGTCGGCGGTGCTTCTAGGCCGCTCCGGCTCGCATGAGGATGGCTCGCCGAACAGCCGCGGATTCTAGCGCGATTGACTCTCGGCTCCTGTTCGTCGGCCGCGCGCTGTCGCGCTCGCGGCACGCCGTTTGCGCTGGATCAGCAGCGGCGTTCGACCCTCACTTGCTCGCAGGGATCGCGGGCGCCGCCGCCGAGGCCGGTGCAGCAGGCAACGCCGCAGGGGCCGGGATGGCCACCGGAATCTGCCCCGCCGCCGGGGCCGCCGAGGCCGCCGCGCTGGCCGCCGGGGCCATCATCGCCGGCCGCTCGAGCACGCTCGCGCCCTCGGCCGGTCGGCCGCGCTCGTTGCCGTAGTAGGCGAGCGCCAGCGTGCACACGAAGAAGATGGCCGCACACACCGCGGTCGAGCGCGACAGGAAGTTCGCGCTGCCGGTGGCACCGAACAGGCTGCCGGAAGCGCCGCTGCCGAACGACGCGCCCATGTCGGCACCCTTGCCGTGCTGGATCAGCACCAGCCCGATCATCGCCAGCGCCGTGAGCATCTGGACGACGAGGACCAGACTCAACACCCAATGCATCTTGTCGTTGCTCCGAGGTTCGTTCTTCGAATCCGTGGTCAGTGCGCCGCGCGGCAGATGGCGACGAAGTCGGCCGCCTTCAGCGAAGCGCCGCCGATCAGCCCGCCGTCGATGTCGGGCTGCGCGAACAACTCGGTCGCGTTGTCGGGCTTGACGCTGCCGCCGTACAGGATGCGCATGCGGTCGGCGTGCGTCGTTGCCGCCTGCAGCTGCGCGCGAAGCAGCGCGTGCACCTGCTGAGCCTGCGCCGGCGTGGCGGTGCGACCGGTGCCGATCGCCCACACCGGCTCGTAGGCGACGACGATCTGCGGCACGCAGTGTCCGAGCGCGTGGATCACCGCCGACAGCTGGCGCTTGACGACCTCGTCGGTGCGGCCGGCCTCGCGCTCGGCGAGCGTCTCGCCGACACAGACGACCGGCGTCAGGCCGCGCGCGATCGCCGCCTTGCCCTTGTCGGCCACCAGGGCGTCGCTTTCGCCGTGGTACGCGCGGCGCTCCGAATGGCCGACGATCACGTAGCGGCAGCCGAGCTCGGCCAGCATCGCCGCCGACACCTCGCCGGTGTACGCGCCCTGCTCGTGCGCCGAACAGTCCTGCGCACCCCAGGCGAGCGCGCAGCCGGTGAGCGTGAGCGCGACCTCGGCCAGGTACGGGAACGGCACGCACACCGCGGCCTCGGCCAGGAACGGCAGGGCTTCCTTGATGCCGGCGAGCAGGTCGGCGTTGGCCACATGGCTGCCGTGCATCTTCCAGTTGCCGACCACGAGTTGGCGTCGTTGCGTCATGACCCCTCCCGCGCTCACCACTGCAGCACCAGCTTGCCGACGTGCGTGCCGGCTTCCATCATCGCGTGCGCCGCGCTCGCCTCGGCGGCCGGGAACACGCGGTGCACGACCGGCTTCACCTCGCGCGCCTCGAGCCTCGGCCAGACCTGCCTGCGCAGCGCCTGCGCGATGGCGGCCTTGAAGGCCACCGGGCGCGGGCGCAGGGTCGAGCCGGTGACGGTGAGGCGCCGGCGCAGCACGAGGCCCGCATCGATCTCGGCCTTGGTGCCGCCCTGCACGGCGATGATCACCGTGCGGCCGTCCTCGGCCAGGCACTGCAGGTTGCGTGCGACATAGGCACCGGCGACCATGTCGAGGATAACGTCGGCGCCGCGCCCGCCAGTCAGCCGCAGCACCTCGGCCACGAAGTCGTGCGTCTTGTAGTCGATCGCGTGATCGGCGCCGAGCGCGAGGCAGGCGCGGCACTTGTCGGCGCTGCCAGCGGTGGCGATCACCGTCGCGCCGAACGCCTTGCCGAGCTGGATCGCCGTCACGCCGATGCCGCTGGTGCCGCCGTGCACCAGCAAGGTCTCGCCGCGCTGCAGGCGGCCGCGTTCGAACACGTTGGACCAGACGGTGAAGAAGGTCTCGGGCAGGCCGGCCGCCTCGACCTGGCTCCAGCCCGCCGGCACCGGCAGACACTGTCCGACCGGCGCCGTGCACAGCTCGGCATAGCCGCCGCCGGAGACGAGCGCGCAGACTCGGTCGCCGATCGAGATGCCGGCCGCCGCCATCGCCTGCGCGTCTCCGGCGACCACCTCGCCGGCGATCTCCAGCCCGGGGATGTCGCTCGCACCGGGCGGCGGCGGGTAGACACCCTTGCGCTGCAGCACGTCGGGCCGGTTGACGCCGGAGGCGGCCACGCGCACGAGCACCTGCCCCGCGCCGGCCACCGCGTCGGGGCGCTCGGCCGGCCGCAACACCTCGGGACCGCCGGGGGACGTGATCTCGATCGCCTTCATGCGCGCAGCTCCTCGCCGCGGCGACAGCGCCGCGGCACGCTAGGCTTCACTGCTCGGCCGGCGTCGGCTGGTCGCGGTCCTGCAGCGCCTTCATCGACAGCTTGACGCGGCCCTTGTCGTCGGTCTCCAGCACCTTCACGCGCACGACCTGGCCTTCCTTGAGGAAGTCGGTCACCTTCTCGACGCGCTGGTGCGCGATCTGGCTGATGTGCAGCAGCCCGTCCTTGCCGGGCAGCAGGTTCACCAGCGCCCCGAAGTCGAGGATCTTGGTGATCGGGCCTTCATAGACCTTGCCGACCTCGACTTCGGCGGTCAGCTCCTCGATGCGCTTTCTCGCCTGCGCGGCACGCTCGCCATCGGTCGACGCGATGGTGATCGTGCCGTCCTCGGCGATGTCGATCTGCGTGCCGGTCTCGTCGGTCAGCGCGCGGATCGTCGAGCCGCCCTTGCCGATCACGTCGCGGATCTTCTCCGGGTTGATCTTCATCGTGTACAGGCGCGGGGCGAACTGCGAGATCTCGGCGCGCGCACCGCCCATCGCCTCGACCATCTTGCCGAGGATGTGCAGCCGCGCCTCCTTGGCCTGCGCCAGGGCGACCTGCATGATCTCCCGCGTGATGCCCTGGATCTTGATGTCCATCTGCAGCGCGGTGATGCCGCCCGTCGTGCCGGCGACCTTGAAGTCCATGTCGCCCAGGTGATCCTCGTCGCCGAGGATGTCGGTCAGCACGGCGAAGCGGTTGCCGTCCTTGATCAGGCCCATCGCGATGCCGGCGACGTGCGCCTTCAGCGGCACGCCGGCGTCGAGCAGCGACAGGCAGCCGCCGCACACCGAGGCCATCGACGACGAGCCGTTGCTCTCGGTGATCTCGGAGACGACGCGCATCGTGTACGGGAACTCGTCCTTCGGCGGCAGCACCGCGACCAGCGCGCGCTTGGCCAGGCGCCCGTGGCCGATCTCGCGGCGCTTGGGCGAGCCGACGCGGCCGGTCTCGCCAGTGGCGAACGGCGGCATGTTGTAGTGGAGCATGAAGCGCTCCTCGAACTCGCCGGCCAGCGCGTCGATGCGTTGCGCGTCGCGCTCGGTGCCCAGCGTGGCGGCCACCACCGCCTGCGTCTCGCCGCGCGTGAACAGCGCCGAGCCGTGGGCACGCGGCAGCACGCCGGTGCGGATCTCGATCGGCCGCACGGTGCGCGTGTCGCGCCCGTCGATGCGCGGCTCTCCGGCGAGGATCTGGCCGCGCACGATGCGTGCCTCGATGTCGAACAGCAGCGCCTCGACCTTGACCTCGTCGAACGCCACGCCTTCCTGCGCCAGCGCCGCCTTCACCGAGGCGTAGGCCGCGCGCGCTGCCTGGGTGCGCGCCTGCTTGGAGCGGATCTGGTAGGCCTCGCGCAGCGGACCCTCGGCCAACTGCGCGACCCTGGTGATGAAGGGCTCGTCGCGGGCGGGCGGCGCCCACGTCCATTCGGGCTTGCCGGCGTCGCGCACCAGGGCGTGGATCGCGTCGATCGCCACCTTGCCCTGCTCGTGGCCGAACATCACGGCGCCCAGCATGACCTCCTCGGGGAGCTGCTCGGCCTCGCTCTCGACCATCAGCACGGCGGCCTCGGTGCCGGCGACGACGAGGTTGAGTCGCGAGTCGGCGAGCTGAGTCTGGCCCGGATTGAGCACGTACTCGCCGTTGACGTAGCCGACGCGCGCTGCGCCGATCGGCCCGTTGAACGGGATACCCGAGATCGCGAGCGCCGCGCTGGCTCCGATCATCGCCGCGATGTCGGCCTGCACCTCGGGGTTGAGCGACATCACGTGGATGACGACCTGCACCTCGTTGAAGAAGCCGTCGGGGAACAGCGGGCGGATCGGCCGGTCGATCAGCCGCGAGGTCAGCGTCTCCAACTCGCTCGGCCGGCCCTCGCGCTTGAAGAAGCTGCCGGGGATCTTGCCGGCGGCGTAGGTCTTCTCGATGTAGTCGACGGTCAGCGGGAAGAAGTCCTGGCCGGCCTTGGCCTCCTTGGCGGCGACGACGGTGGCGAGCACGACCGTGTCCTCGATGTCGACCAGCACGGCGCCGCTGGCCTGGCGCGCGATCTCGCCGGTCTCCAGCGTCACCCGGTGCGGGCCCCACTGGAACGTTTTGGTGACTTTGTTGAACAGGCTCATGGGTGTGTCCTTCGGTGATGCGGGCGCCCGTGCGGGCGGCACCCGATGCCCCGGATGTCCGCCGTCACCCGGACAACAATGCCATTGCAGCGCGGCCCGCATCGCGGGCGGCGCTGCAATGACACGACCGTTGTCGGGTCAAGCGAACTCCAAGCGACACCGAGCCTGCACCGGTGGGGTTCCAGTCAGGCGGGTGTCGCATCGGCGGCCGGCTTACTTGCGCAGGCCGAGCTTCTGAATCAGTGCGGTGTAGCGCTCGGCGTCCTTGTCCTTCAGGTAGGCGAGGAGGCGCTTGCGCTGGTTGACTAGCTTGAGCAGGCCACGCCGGCTGTGATGGTCCTTGGCGTGGGTCTTGAAATGCGGCGTCAGTTCGTTGATGCGGGAGGTCAGAAGCGCGACCTGCACTTCCGGGGAGCCCGTGTCGCTGGCACTGCGGGCGTTGGCCTTGATGATGTCGGCCTTGACGATGTCGGCGACTGCCATGGTCTTCGATCAGTTCCTGGGTTCGGACCACGGCGGCGCGAGGCGCGTCGCGCTGCGGTCTCGTTGACGACTCGCGAACGCGGGTGAAACCGACCCGCGCCGGGCGGGCGTTGCGCGCCGGGCGGGGGGCCCGTCACGCAAGCGGCGGATTATAGGCGCAGGGCCGCGTCGAGCCGGCGCACCCCCTCGACCAGCCGCGCCGGGTCCT
>JBLMVT010000521.1:0-3786 GCA_050256835.1 Betaproteobacteria bacterium
TCGCGATCGAGCGGCACGATGCGAGACAGCGCATCCACGACCGGGTCGGGCGCGTGAAGGTCGACGCCGAACAGCGCGTACATCTCGGGCGACCCTTGCTTGGCGCCCGTGGGCAGATCGACCGACCACGCACCGGCGTCGGCCGCCTCGAGCGCCAGGCGCAGCTGCTGCTCGCTGGCGCGCACGCGCGCCTCGGCCTCGGCGCGCACGCGCGCGGCGGCGAGGTGCGCGGCTACGCGCGCGCGCAACTCGGCAGCCGCGAACGGCTTGACGAGGTAGTCGTCGGCACCGGCGGCCAGACCCTCGATGCAGGCCTCCTCGCCGGCACGCGCGGACAGCAGGATGACCGGCAGCGTGCGCGTGGCCGGGTCGGCACGCAGCGCGGCGAGCAGCCCGAAGCCGTCGAGCGCCGGCATCATCACGTCGGCGAGCACGAGGTCGGGCCGCTGTGCGCGCACCGCGCGCAGGGCCTCGGCGCCGTCGGCGACGCTGGTCACGCGCCAGCCGCCCGAGCCGAGCAGGTGGTGGAGATACTCGCGCATGTCGCGGTTGTCGTCGGCGACCAGCACGACGGGCGCGTTGGCGGCCGGCTCGGACGGCGCGCGTACGGGCTCGGCGTGCGCGGGCAGCCAGCCGAGCGCCTCGTCGACGTAGGGAGCCGCCTGCGTCGCGCCGTGGGGCGGCGCGTCGGACGCCGGGCGCAGCCGCTCGGGCGGCAGGTGCGCGATGCCGAGCGGCAGCTCGACGGTGAAGGTGCTGCCGCGGCCCGGTTCGCTGTCGGCACGGATGCCGCCGCCGTGCAGCTTCACCAGCTCGGCCGCCAGCGCCAGCCCGATGCCGCTGCCTTCGAAGCTGCGCCCGTGCGTCGGCTCGAGGCGCTGGAAGCGGTTGAACAGCTTGGGCAGGTCGCTGGCGGCGATGCCGGCGCCGGTATCCGTCACCGACAGCAGCGCGCGGCCGTTGGCGGCGTGCAGCCGCACCGTGATCGAGCCGACCTGCGTGAACTTGAACGCGTTGGACAGCAGATTGAGGACGACCTTCTCCCACAGCTCACGGTCGACCCACACCGGCTCGGCCAGCGGCGGACAGTCCACCATCAGGTCGAGGCCGGCGCACTCGCAGGCCGCCCGGAAGTTGCTCGCCAGTTCGGCGGTGAGCCGCGCCAGGTCGGTGGGCTCGAAGCGCGCCTCGACGCGCCGGCCCTCGACGCGCGCGAAGTCGAGCAGCGCGTTCACCAGCTTGTGCAGCCGCTGGGCATTGCGCTGCACCGTGCCGAGAAGCCGGGCGCGCCCGGCTTCGTCGAGGTCGCCCTGGGCCAGGTCGGCCAGCGGACCGAGCATCAGCGCCAGCGGGGTGCGGAATTCGTGGCTGACGTTGGTGAAGAACGCGGTCTTGGCGCGGTCGATTTCGGCCAGCGCCTCGGCGCGGCGGCGCTCGGCCTCGAAGGCGCGTGCTTCGGCGACGACGCCCGCGATGCGCTCGGCGACGAGCCCCAGGTAGTCGCGGTAGGCGTCGTCGAGCGCGCGCCGCTGATTCAGCCCTGCGACGGCGAAACCGGCCGGCGCGCCGGCGCCCGGCAGGGGCAGGACCAGCGCAGCCTCGACCGGCTCGGGCCACGCGCCGGCACGGATCGCCGGCATGCGCGCGGCCAGACCGACGCGGGTGGGCTCGCGCGACGCGGCGGCCGCCGCGAAGGGCCACGGGGTATCGCTGGCCGGGTCG
Source organism: Betaproteobacteria bacterium (assembly GCA_050256835.1). Lineage (GTDB taxonomy): Bacteria > Pseudomonadota > Gammaproteobacteria > Burkholderiales > Burkholderiaceae_C > JAMHWF01. Next base: position 1,723 of record JBLMVT010000521.1, read on the forward strand.
ACGGATGCCGGCGCCCACGGCGAACCCGGCTCGATGCCGGCCACGCTCGCCCGACGCACCCGGCCGTCGGCCGGGTCGACGAGATAGACCAGCAGGAATGGCAGGTCCTGCGAAAAGCGCGCCAGCGCCCCCGCGACCCGCTCGCAGGCTTCGTAGGCGCTGCGTGCGTCGAGCGCCGCGTCGGAAAGGTCGCGCAGACTGCGCAGCCGTCGCTCGCCGAGCACGCGCTCGGTCTCCTCGGTGACGGCGCAGAACACGCCGCCGACGCGGCCGTCATCGTCGAACGCCGGGCTGTACGAGAAGGTGAAGTAGGCCTCCTCCGTGTAGCCCTTGCGCTGCATGACGAGCAGCAGGCGCTCGTTCCACGTCGACGTGCCGTCGCGCAGCACGCCTTCGGCCTGAGGGCCGACGACCTCCCACACGTCGCTCCACACCTCGGCGGCCGGGCGCCCGAGTGCCTGCGGGTGACGCGCCCCCAGCATGGGCGCGTAGGCGTCGTTGTAGATCTGGACGAAGTCCCGCCCCCACCAGACGAACATCGGAAAGCGCGAGCCCAGCATCAGGCGCACCGCCGAGGTGAGGCTGGCCGGCCAGCGCTCGGCCGGACCCAGGGACGTGCGGGACCAGTCGAACGCCTCGATGGCGCGCGCCATATCGCCGCCCGTTCCTGCTTCGGGTAACGGCATCGCGGCCAGGGGGACTGAACTCATCGGGTCGCCTTCACGCGTCGGCCTCGGCCTTCCCCCGACCGGCCAACGGGACGGCGAGTCTAGCGTGCCGCGGTCCTGCCGTCGCCCTCTGGATCGTCCGGCCGGGGTGGCAGTTTCGGCTCGGGGGCAAGCCCGGTGCCACCCCCCCGCGACCGACTGCGCGGCCAGGTCGAGGCCTTGTCGCCGGGCGCCGCTGCCGCGCTGGCGCCCGGGGCAGGCGACTCAGCGCGAGGTCGAGCCGGCGGACGGCGTACCGCCTCGGCCATCGGACGTCGACCCCTTCTCGTAGGTACCGGCGGACGTACCCGACGGGTTGCCGCTGGCGCCGCGGCCTGAGTTGTCCGTCGACGACGAGCTCTTCGAGCCGGCGCCGCGCGCGACCTTGTCCATGCAGTCCTGGCGATCGGCGCGGCTGCTCAGGTTCTTGCACGCCTGCATCGCCTCGGCGGTCGAGCCGGAGCCGGCCGCCGTGCCCTGCCCGTTCTGGCCGGCGCCCTGGTCGCGCGCGGCCGGCAGGCGGTCGTCCGTCGTCGTCGGCAGGCGGTCGCTCGGCGTGGTGCGCTCGGTCGGGTGCGTCGGCGGCGTCGTCGGCGAGCCGGGCGCCATGGTGGTGCTGCCGTTGCCGGTCTGGGCGACGGCGAGGCTGGCGGCGGCCAGCGCGGCGGCGGCGGCGAGCGCCTGCAGTGTGGCTTTCATGGGGGTCCCTTTCGATGCGAACTGCCCCGTGGGGCGGTGCATCGAAGCCGGCAAGGCCTGTTCCCAGGGTGTTTCCGCATGCGACGGGTGTTGGTTCGTCCGCAACGCGGGCCCGTGCCGCTGCGGCAGGGTGGTGGCCGCACCTGCGTTCTCCGGCCCACGCTCGCGGGCACGCCTCGGCTCCACGGCGGCACGCCACCCGCAGGAACGCCGCGGTGGTCGTTGGGCGGATGGCCCGGGGGTGCGGGCGCAGGCGCCATTCGCGGTCGCCTGGTCGTACGCACGCCCCGGCGGTATTGAAGCGGCGACGCGGGCATGCTCCGGTGGCGCCCCGCGAGCGTGCACCGGAGAACGCACCCCCGCGCCACCCGCCGCGCCGAGCGCACCGCACGCAGAAGACTGCGCGCACGAACGAGCGGCACGCGCCGCGGCGTCAGCCGACCACGTGCGTCGCCGTCTGGTCGAGCCGGGGCGGCGTCTCGAAGGTGTGCCAGGGGGCCGGCGACGGGATCTCCCATTCGAGGCCCTGCGCGGCCTCCCACGGCCGCTGCGGCGCCGGCCGGCCGTGCCCGCGCAGGATCGGCACGATCACCGTGAACAGGAACCAGATTTGCGCCAGGCCGAATGCCCAGGCGCCGATCGAGATCAGCATGTTGAA
>JBLMVT010000522.1:0-2616 GCA_050256835.1 Betaproteobacteria bacterium
GGCCAGCGCCGCCGCCCCGAGGACGGCAGCGCCACGCACGAGCCCGGCGGCGGCGGCGTTCAACCCAGACATGCGAAACCTTTCGACCAGAAGCGTGGCGCTGCGACCGGTGCGCCGGCGAAATGCGATTGTGGCGTGCGCCGGGCGCCCGCGCCGGCCCGCGGCCGACGCCGTGCGACCGGTCCGGCACTATACCGAGATGCATCGAGGCGCGAGCGACGCAGGTATTCGAACTGCCAATTGAATTCGGCCAATTGAAACTGGAGACGACTCGGTAATTGCATCCGAAGTTCGCGACTGAATAATGATTTATGCTGTGCATGTCCCAATTGGCGGAGACACACGAGTGGCAAAGTCCTATCTCCAGATTCTGCAGAACATCGAAACGCTGAAGAAACAGGCCGAGCAGGCGCGCCGGCATGAAGTGGCGGGTGTCGTCGCGCGCATTCGCGAGGCGATCGATTTCTACGGGTTGACCGCTGCCGATCTTGGCCTCGCGCCGCGGCGTGGCAAGGCGGCCGCCGCGGGTGCGCGTGCCGGCGCCGCGACGGCGCGCTTTCGCGACGCCGACGGCAACAGCTGGAGCGGGCGCGGCCCGCGTCCGCGCTGGTTGCGCGAGGCGCTGGCCGCCGGGCACAGCCTCGACGAGTTCCGCCGCGCGGCCGGCGATGCGGCACCGCGCGCCGCCCGCAAACCGCGCAAGGCCGCACGCAAGGTCAAGTACCGCGACGAGGCCGGCAACACCTGGGGCGGCATGGGCAAGCGGCCGCAGTGGCTGCGCGACGCGCTGGACGCCGGCAAGCAACTCGACGACTTTCTCGTCGCGCGCACGGGCGAGTCGACCGCTGCAACGCACTGACCGCGTCAGCCGATCCCTACAAGGCGGTAGGCGGTTGGACGACTGACGGCCGGGCGGCCGGCAATTATCTTGCGCCGGCCGCGATGCGCGTTGTCCGCAGGCATTTTCCTCGCCCGAACGGGCCTCCACCGAAGGACACCTTATGCCGATTGCCGTTTCGATCTCGCTGCCGCGACACGGCAGCCGCATGGCCTGGACCGCAGCCGGCCTGCTGCTTTGCGCCGTGGCCGCCCATGCGGCCGGCACCGATTTCGACACCGAGAAGCGCCGTTGCGAGGCCGAGCCGTCGCCCAGCGTGCGGGTCGTGTGCCTGCGCGAGCTGAAGGCCGCAATGGCCGGCCAGGGCAGCGCCACGGCGCCGGCACCGTCGAAGACTCCGGCTGCCGCCGGCGCGGCATCCGCTGCCGCTGCGGCCCCGGCCGCTTCCGGCTCGAGCAACGGCAAGCTCTACACCGTGGTCGACGGCAACAAGGTCGACCCGAACACGCTCAAGGGCTTCCAGACCTGGCGCGCCGCGGCATGCGATCGCTGCCACGGTGCCAACCAGCAAGGGCTGGTCGGGCCGTCGCTGATCGACAGCCTGAAGACGCTGTCCAAGCAGGACTTCGTCACCACCGTCACCAACGGCCGTGTCGAGAAGGGCATGCCGAGCTGGAAGTCGAGCAAGGTGGTGATGGACAACATCGACGACCTGTACGCCTACCTCAAGGGTCGTTCCGACGGCGCGATCAAGACCTCGCACGTCTACCCGATCAAGTGATGCGCGTCCGGCCGTCGGACCGGGCCTGCCTACAATCATCCGCGCGCCGCACCGGCGCGAGGACGCAGGCATGCTATTCGACGCATCGATCTTCAAGGCCTACGACATCCGCGGCGTGGTCGGACGGACGATCGACGAGAGCTTCGCCGAGCACCTCGGCCGCGCCTTCGGCAGCGAGGCGCTCGCGCGGGGCGAGCGCGCGATCGTCGTCGGCCGCGACGGGCGCTTGTCGGGTCCGTCGCTCTGCCGGGCGCTGATCCGCGGGCTGGCCTCGACGGGGCTCGATGTCGTCGACCTCGGGCCGGTGACGACGCCGATGCTCTACTACGTCGCCGCGACGCGCGGCGAGCACGGCTGCAGCAGCGGCATCCAGGTCACCGGCAGCCACAACCCGAAGGACTACAACGGCTTCAAGATGGTGCTCGCCGGCCGCGCCATCTACGGCGAGGAGATCCAGCGCCTGCGCCGGCGCATCGAGGCCGAGGACTACGCGCGCGGGCGCGGCCGTAGCGCGTCGATGGACATCGTGCCCGAGTACACGCAGCGCATCACCGGCGACGCGACGCTGGCGCGGCCGATGACGATCGCGGTCGACTCGGGCAACGGCATCACCGGCGCGTCGGCGCCGGCCATCCTGCGCGCGCTCGGCTGCACCGTGCACGAGCTGTACTCCGAGGTCGACGGAGACTTCCCGAACCACCATCCCGACCCGAGCAAGCCCGAGAACCTGGCCGAGCTGATCGAGACGGTGGCGCACGGCGACGCCGAGATCGGGCTGGCGTTCGACGGCGACGGCGACCGGCTGGGCATCGTCACCAAGGATGCGCAGATCATCTATCCCGACCGCCAGCTGATGCTGTTCGCGCGCGACGTGCTGGCGCGCAACCCCGGCGCGTCGATCATCTTCGACGTGAAGTGCACGCAGCAGCTGGCGCCGGTGATCCGCGCCGCCGGCGGCGTGCCGGTGATGTGGAAGACCGGCCATTCGCTGATCAAG
>JBLMVT010000523.1:0-3131 GCA_050256835.1 Betaproteobacteria bacterium
GACGCAGCAGCAGATGGCCGCCGTAGCAGGTCACGATCGCGCCGAGCACGGCCGCATAGAGCTCTGCATCGATGTGGATCAGCAGCACGACACCGAGCGGCGTCGCCATTGCGCCTGCGGCCAGCATCGGCCCGAGCGCGCGCCAGCGGATCGAAGCGCGCAGCTGCCAGACCGCATAGGACTGAATCGCGATCGAGCACAGGGCCATCGTCATCACGGCCTGCACGGGATCGAACCGCAGGTAGGCGAGCGCGCTGCCTGCAAGGGCAGCGAACGCGAAGCCGGCGATGCTCGAGACCAGCGCGGCCAGAAGGACGACAGCGGCCACCGCGCCGTCGGCCGCGTGTCCGGCGAGCATCCGCGCCGACGCGATCGCGACCAAAACCGTGATCAGCGCGAGCGCCCCGCGCCCGCACGATCCCGCGCTGATCCAGCGCGCCACCCCCTGAATTGCACGTTCCATGCGAACTCCCGATGTCCAGACCGAGCCCGAACTGTCCGGGAATCGGTGCGCTGGGTCTTGAAAGTCGCGTGAAAACTTCTCCAAAATGATGAAGCGGACGCCTGATAAGCTGGCGTACTGGTCCCACTCGCGTCTCACCCTGCCCATGACCACGTCGGGGGCCGCAGGATCGTTGCGGTTCGGCCGCTTCGAGCTGCAACCAAGCGAGCGTCGCCTGCTCGTCGACGGTGAGCCTGTCGCCCTCGGTGCGCGCGCGTTCGACGTGTTGCTGGCACTGGCCGAGCGCCCCGGCCGCCTGGTCGCCAAGCGCGCGTTGATGGATATCGTGTGGCCCGGCCTCGTCGTGCAGGAGAACAACCTCGCCGCCCAGGTCAGCGCGCTACGCAAGGTGATTGGCGAGGCGGTGATCGCGACCATTCCGGGGCGCGGCTACCGCTTCGTCGCACGCGCGGAGCCCGTTTCGTCCGTGCGTCACCATGGCCCATCGCCGGCGCCTCCGCCGTCGCTGCGCACGAATCTGCCCGTCGAACTGCCGGCCCTGCTCGGGCGTGCGTACGAACTCGATGCACTCGGGGCGCTGGTGGACGGTCACCGGCTCGTCACCGTCGTAGGCGCCGGCGGTATCGGCAAATCGCTGCTGACGCAGCATTTGCTGCATGCGCGACGCGGCACCTATCTCCAGGGCGTGTGCTGGGTGGAGCTGGCGTCGGTGACGGATGCGGCTGCGTTGCCTGGCGCGGTCGCCACCGCGCTCGGCGTCGAGGCTGGCCACGGCGAGCCGCTGGCGGCTTTGGTCGGCGCAGTGGCGCCGCTGAAGCTGCTGCTCGCGCTCGACAACGCCGAGCATCTGCTCGACGCGGTGGCTCGGCTCGCCAAGGCGCTGTTGGAAGCCGGGCCCGGTCTGCGCATCATCGTCACGAGCCAGGCACCCCTGCGGCTTGCTGGCGAACGGGTTCTTCGCCTCGGGCCGCTGGCGGTGCCCGGTCAGGCGCTGCCCGCAACGCAGGCGCTGCAATACGGCGCGGTGGCGCTGTTCGCGGAGCGGGCGCATGCGATCGACCCGCGCTTCGCATGCGGCGACGCCAATGTCGCGGCGGTGATCGCGATCTGCCGGACGCTCGACGGTCTGCCGCTTGCAATCGAGCTGGCCGCAGCACGCGCTCCGGCGCTCGGCGTGCAGCCGCTGCTGGCATCGATGCAGGACCGCCTGAAGCTCCTGACGGTAAGCCGCGACCGCGCCGCGCCCGAGCGGCAGCAGACGCTGCGCGCGGCGCTCGAATGGAGCCACGGGCTGTTGACGCCGGGGCAGCAGAAGGTGTTCCGGCGCCTGAGCGTCTTCGCCGGTAGCGCGTCGCTCGGGCTTATCCAGCAGGTGGTGGCCGACGAGGGCGAGACCGGCGAACTCGACCGCTGGGCCGTGCTGGACGCGCTCGGCGCGCTGGTCGACCGCTCGCTCGTGACGGTGCTGTCGGTCGACGACGACCGGGAGCCGCGCTACCGGCTGCTCGAATCGCCGCGCGCGTATGCGCTCGAACGCCTCGAAGCGGCCGGAGAGCGCGTCACGATGCAACGGCGGCACGCCTATGCCGTCGCTGCCGTGTTCGACGCGGCGTACGCGGACTACTTCAGCGGCCGCCTCGGCGCCGACGAGTGGATGCAACAGCGCGAACTGGATTTCGACAACGCCCGCGACGCGGTGCAGTGGGCACGCCGGGAGGGCGAGGTCGAAGTCGAGTTGCGCGTCGGGGCGACGCTGCTGCGCGCGCTGCCGTCGTCGCTGCACGCCGAACGCATGGCGCTGGCCTCCTCATGTGAGGCCCGGCTCGATCCGGCGTTGCCGGAGCCGTTACAGTTCCAGGTATGGATGGAGCTGAGCTGCGCGCTCGCCGACACGTACAAGCAGCGCGCTCGCCAGGCGGCCGAGCAGGCGTTGCGTCTCGCGCGCAAGCTGGACGCCTTGCAGCCCGATCGCTTCGCGCTGTACCACGCGCTCGCGCGTGGCGCGAGTGCCGCTGCCCAAGGCGGTGATTTGGCCGCCGCGCGTGCGCTCCTCGATGAAGCACGGGCACTCGACGATTCGGCCTGGCCCGCACAGCGCCTGCTGTGGGGCGCCGAAGCCGGGCAGTGGGTCGCGCGGATCGCCGGCGACACCGCCCACGCTTTGGAGCGAGGCCGGAGGCTGGTGGCGTTGGACCGCGAGCGCGGCAGCCTGACCGGCACGTACGCGGCGATTTCCACGGGGAACCTGATCGATGCCGAGCTCGCGGCCGGCGACGCGCAGGGTGCGGCACGCTCCGGGGCCGCCCTCGTCGAGTGGCTGCGCGGCACGCGTCACGAATACGCGCTGACGTCTGCGCGCATCAATCTGATGGCCGCGCTGCTCGCGCTCGACGATTGCGCAGGGGCCCGCACGATCGCGCTACCGGCGTGGGAGAAGGCGCCGGCCTTCGAAGTGCAACACGCTGCCGCTGCGTATCTCGCTCTGCTGGCTGCGCTCGAACACCGTCCGTGTGCGGCGGCGCAACTGGTCGGCTATTCGGAGGCGCTCTACGCGGCGCGGGCCGAAGTGCGCGAGGCGAACGAAACGGCTGCCACGAATCGGGCGCGAGCGTTGGCCGCCGCCGCGCTGGGCGGCGCCGCGTTCGATCGATGGTATGCCGCCGGCGCG
>JBLMVT010000524.1:0-4510 GCA_050256835.1 Betaproteobacteria bacterium
CGGACGGACCGGCCACGAGCAGCGAGTAGCCCCTGGGCAGCCCGCCGCCCAACATCTCGTCCAGTCGAGCCACACCGGTCAGCACGCGTCCGGCCGGCGCCGCGGCTGCCTCGGGGCGTGCGGCGGCGCTGGCCGGTGCATACACCTCGATGCCCGAAGCCTTGATGCGAAACGTGTGCAGCCCCGGCAACGTCGGCTGGCCACGCATCTTCATGACCTCCATCTTGCGCACCATGGAGTTGCGCTGCACGCTCTGGCGCAGCCAGATCAGCCCGTCGGCCACCGTGAAGACCGGGTTGGCATCGTCTTCGGTGAAGAACTCGCCGACCAGGAAGGTCGTGGCCTGCCAGGTGGTCATCAGCATGCCCAGCTGCTGCACGAACTGCTGCAGGTTCCACTGCGGGGTGCCCTCGGCGCATCTCACCACGGAGCGGAAGGAGTCGACGAAGACGAACGCCGGAGCGTGCGCCTTGACCTCGGCGGCGATACGCGCGAGCACCTTGTCGAGATCGCCTCCGAGGGTGTCTTCTGCCAGGTTGACGAAGTGGATCGAACGGTTGATCGCTTCGTTGTCGAAGAACTCGAACTGCTGCTGGTAGCGCAGCATCTTCAGCGGCGGCTCGCCCAGCACGGTGAAGTACAGCGCGGTCCGCTCGGGCGTCGCCAATGCGAACATCATCTGATGCGCCAGCGTCGTCTTGCCGCAGCCGGGCGGCCCGGCGACGAGGTTGAACGAGTACTCGGGCAGCCCACCGCCGAGCACCACGTCGAGGCCCGGCACGCCGGTGGCCAGGCGATGGATGGTCATTCTTGGAGTCATGGCGAAGTGTCCTGCGCAGGCGCGCCGCTCGAAGGGTCTGCCCATACGGGGCGAAGCAATCGTTCGGTGAGCGAGTCGCCGATCAGGCTGGCCAGCAGCCGGTGGAAAGCCTGCAGCAGGGCGTTACCGCCGGCGGCGGCGTCGGCGCCGCTTTGCTGAGCGAACGCGCTCTTCAATGCCGGGAGATCCATGTTGTCCCGAGAGCCTTCAGTGAGGCCCGCCATCCAGGGCAAGCCCGCACCGGTGAGGTAGAGGCTGCGTGTATAGAGGGCGGCGACGCCGCGCGAACCGAGAATGGGCGAGAGGGCAGCGTCGATCTCCGACAAGGCGGCACAGACCGCCTCGGCAATCTGGCCCGCTTCGGCGTCTCTTCCGACCCGGCGTGCCAGAGCAGCGGCTATCCGGGGGTTCTCTTGTTCTTGCATGGCATGAGCACCAAGACGAGCGTCGGTTACCGAACCGGGACGAGCGGGGAAAGCCGCGGGGGTGATGAAGGCGCAGCCTCCTGGCGCACTTGTCGAAGCAGGTCCTGCAGCAGCGTCAGCTGCTCGTTCTGCACGGCCAGCAGTTCGCGCCACTGCTCTTCCCTCAGCAGGTCCAGCTTGTCGTGCAGCAGCATGATCTCGAGCTCGGCCTTGAGGTTGACTTCGTAGTCGTGTTCCGCACTCGTGCGGTCCTTCTGGGATTGCCGGTTCTGCGCCATCAGGATGATAGGTGCCTGGACCGCCGCCAGCATGGAGAGGAACAGATTGAGCAGGACGTAGGGATAAGGGTCGAAGCCTTGGTCGTGCCTGGCCAGCACCCACGAATTCAGGACCACCCAGCCGATCATGATCACCGCGAACAGCGTGATGAACACCCACGAGCCGCCGAAGCGCGCCACCGCGTCGGCGGCGCGAGCGCCTCGAGTCGGGGCGGCATCGAATTCCTCGGGGAGGTTCCTCGCAATGTGCCGGCGTTCGGCGACATGGCGCGCGACCCTGCGGGTGAGCTCGTCCAGGGCACCGTAGGACGTACCGAGGAGTTTCGCCGCGATGTCGTGCGCGTCGCGCATGGCTTGCCCTTGCCGGCGCGAGGCGTCCTGCGAGGCGCGAGCGTCCGCCATCACCGATCAGCGGCCGGCATCGGCACGTTGTCCGTCGTGCCCGTCACGCCCGACGATGGGCTCGGCCGTCAGGCGTTCGCGGCGCGGCGGCGCGGACGGAGTGGCCGGCAGTAGCGAGCCTCCTCCTTCGGAGGTGAGTGCATCTTCCGCGGCATCGTACTGGCGCCGCTCTTTCACCCTGTGCGTCTTGCTCATGGTGTTGCTTCCTCGGGTCATTGGCAAACATACGTCGGCCGCTGCGCCGCGTCTGTGCGCCAGGAGACAGAACGGCAGCGGCGCGATGTGCAGCGCCGCAGCGCGCCGTCAGCCCATCATCCGGTCATAGGCGTGTCGGTCCGCCGCGTAGCAGCTGCACGCCGCCTCTTCGAGACCCGCGCGATCGAGCACGGTGATCTGGCCACGGTGGTAGCGAATCAGGCCACCGCGTTGCAGGTCGCCGGCGGCGCGCGTGATGCCGACGCGGCGCACGCCCAGCATCGAAGCCAGGAATTCGTGGGTCAGGTGAAAGCTGTCGGAGTGCGCACGATCGTGGCTCATCAGCAGGCAGCGCGCGAGACGCTGGCCAACGCTGTGAAAGCGCGCACAGGCCGCCGACGTCGCGAGCTGTGCCATCAGCACGTAGACGTAGCGGCCGAGGGCTTGCCGCAGTGCCGCGCTCAGGGCCAGTTCGCGGCGGAACGGCGCCACCCCGATGCACGACGCCCTGCCCGCGCCTTGCACCGACGCGAGAAAGGGCGAGGCGCCCACCCCGACCGCGAGTTGAGCGCCCAGCATGCCCTCGCTGCCCACCATGCCGACTTCGAATCCCGGCTCGCCCTCGATGGCGGTCACCAGGGAGATGAAGCAATCGTCCGGAAAGTACACGTGCGGGGTCGACTCGCTGGGCGTGCACAAGACGGCACCGAATTTCAGGTGCACCGAATCGCAGGCCGCGCGCAAGCGCATCCGGTCGCGGCGCGGAAGAGACAGGATCAGGCGATTCTCGGCGGCCACGTCAGTTCCATGCGTCCTCCCCGAGGCATCGGCGCCTTGCAGTTCGTCTTAGTGGACGGGCGTGTCGATCACCGCCTGAACGGCGCCCGGCTTGCCCGCCAGCGCCACGGCGACGGCTGCCCCCGGGTTCATGCTGTCGACCATCGAGCTCGGCATGAGGATCGTCGTGCCGCGCTCCTTGGTGGTCTCGTAGATGATGTTCATGGCGCGCAGCTGCAGGGCCACCGGCTGGTCGGCATAGATCCTGGCCGCCTCGACGAACTTGCCTGCGATCTCGGCCTCGGCTGCGCCGAGGATGATGCGCGCCTGCTTCTCGCGCTCTGCCTGCGCCTGACGCGACATCGCGTCCTGCAGCGCCACCGGGATGGCCACGTCGCGGATCTCGACGGAGCGCACGGTGACGCCCCACTCGACGGTCTTGCGGCCGATCTCGTCGCTCAACTGCTTGTCGGTGGTTCGGCGATCGGACAACAGCGACGCCAGCATCGACGAGCCGATCATCTCGCGCAGGGAGGTCTGCGCCACGAGGTCGATGGCCTGCCGGTAGTTCGTGATCGCCAGCGCCGCCTTCTGTGCGTCGTGCACGTGCCAGAAGATGATCGCATCGACGTTGACCGGCACCGTGTCCTTGGTCAAGGCCTGCTCGGCGTTGAAGGCCGTGGTCTGGATGCGTTCGTCGATCACGGCCACCACGCTGTCCACGACCGGAACGATCGCGAAAAGCCCCGGACCCTTGACGCCCTGCAGCTTGCCGGCTCTCAGAACGACGAACCTCTCCCAGGTGTTCGCCATCTTCAACGACTGCGAGATGACGGCCGCGGCGATCCAGAAGGCAATGGCCGCGCCCAGGCTGCCAGCGGCCGCGAGCAGCGCGCCGATGGCCACGGTGACGACCGCGACGAAGAGGGTGATGGTGTTCATGGTGAATCTCCTGGCGACACGGTGCGCGCCATGGTCCGGGCCGTCTGTGCGCTATCGCACCCAGTGCACGCCTATACTCATGCTGCCTCGTGCAGGTCGCCGCCGGCGACGCGTTCCACTGCCAGGTGGCCGGGGTCCAAACGAGCGGGAGAATTGCGCATGGCCCTGGCCGTCGAGCCACGACAGAACTGCCTGCTTGCGGCGCTGCCCGACGCCGAATGGGAGCGCTGGTCGCCGCATCTCGAGGCCGTGGACATGCCGCTGGGCAAGGTGCTCTACGAATCAGGCAGCACCATGAGCCACGTGTACTTCCCGACCACGGCGATCGTCTCGCTGCTGTACGTGATGGAAGACGGCGCCTCGGCCGAGATCGCCGTCGTCGGGCACGAGGGCATCGTCGGCGTCTCGCTGTTCATGGGCGGCGAGTCGACCCCGAGCCGCGCCGTCGTTCAAAGTGCGGGGCAGGGATTTCGCCTGAACGCGAAGCTCATGCTGCTCGAATTCAACCGGGCCGGGCCGGTGCTGCATCTGCTGCTGCGCTACACCCAGGCCCTCATCACGCAGATGACGCAGACGGCGGTGTGCAACCGCCACCATTCGCTGGACCAGCAGTTGTGCCGCTGGCTGCTGCTGAGCCTCGACCGCCTGCAGTCCGACGACCTCGTGATGAC
>JBLMVT010000525.1:0-6472 GCA_050256835.1 Betaproteobacteria bacterium
AGCGCGTGGAGTCGATCGCGGCGCGCGTCGAACTCGTCGACGCGGCGAATGCGCCCGCCGCGCTGACCGCGGCCGAGCTGCTGTTCGAGGGCGTGCCCGAGACGATCGAGGCCAAGCGCGATGCCTTCGCCGCGCTGAACCGCCATTGCCGCGCCGATGCCGTCCTCACCTCGACGACGAGCAGCATGCTCGTCACGCAGCTGGCCGCGCTGGTCGACCGGCCCGAACGCTTCCTCAACATGCACTGGCTCAACCCGGCCTACCTGATCCCGGTGGTGGAAATCTCGACGCACCCGGGCACCGAAGCGGCCGTCGTCGTCCGCACGAAGTCGATCATGCAAGACGTCGGCAAGCTGCCGGTGGTTTGCGGCGTCGCGCCGGGTTACATCGTGCCGCGACTGCAGGCGCTGGTCATGAACGAGGCCGCGCGCATGGTCGAGGAGGGCGTGGCGAGCGCCGAGGAGATCGACCGTGCGACGCGCTACGGGCTGGGCCTGCGCTTCGCCGCGCTCGGCGTGGTCGAGTTCATCGACTTCGGCGGTGTCGACATCCTGCACCACGCCAGCCGCGAGATGTCGGCGTCGATCAGTCGCGAGCGCTACGCGGCGCCGGCCGTCGTCGACCGGATGGTGGCCGAGGGCCGCCTCGGGCTGAAGAGCGGCAGCGGCTTCTACGACTACGCCGGGCGCGACGCGCTCGCCTACCGGCGCGACGTGCTCGCACGCACGCTCGGCCTGCTGCGCCACGCCGGCCTGTGGAAGCCGCCGGCCGAGGCGACGCTCGACTGATGGCCGCGCCGCCGATCCGCCGCGCCTTCGCCGACCTCTCGGTCGGGCAGGTGCATTACGCGAGCTGCGGTGACGCCGCCGCACCGGCAGTGCTGCTGCTGCACCAGACGCCGCGCAGCTGGCGCGAGTACCGCGCGGTGCTGCCGCTGGTCGGCGCGCACCGCCGCGCGATCGCAATGGACACGCCGGGCTTCGGCGACTCGGCACCGCTCGCCGGCCCGGCCAGCATCGAGGGCTGGGCCGCGGTCGCGCTCGAACTGCTCGACGCGCTGGCGATCGCGCGTTGCGCCGTCGTCGGCCACCACACCGGCGGCGTGATCGCGGTCGAGCTGGCGGCGCGCGCGAGCGAACGCGTGAGCGCCCTGGTGCTGTCGTCGACGCCGTACACGGACGCGGCGTTCCGCCGCGCGCGCGCCGGGCGGCCGCCGATCGATGCCGTCGAGCGGAGCGCCGACGGCAGCCACCTCGCCGCGCTGTGGCAGCGCCGCCAGCCGTTCTATCCGGGCGGCCGGCCCGACCTGCTCGAAGCCTTCGTGCTCGATGCGCTCGCGGTCGCCGGCGACGTCGAGGGCGGGCACCGCGCCGTCGCGTCATACCGCATCGAGGAGCGCATCGGCCGGGTCGTGCAGCCCACGCTGGTGATCCGCGCCGGCGACGACCCGTTCGCCGCGCCGCACGCGGCACAGTGGCTCGAACGGCTGCCGGACGCGACGCGGGTCGATATCGAAGGCGGCGTGCCGCTGCCCGACCAGTGCCCCGAAGCGTTCGCGCGCGCCGTGCTGGACTTCCTCGCTGCTAGATCGCCTTCAGGGCCGCATCTGCCTTCTTAATGTGGCCGGGTACGCGAAGTCAGATCCTCTTGCCCACGCGATGAAAGCCGTCCGCGTCCATGCCTTCGGCGAGGTCCCGCGCGTCGAGAGACTGCCCGAGCCGCCGGGCGTCGCCGGTTGCAGCCGGGTACGGATCCACGCCGCGACGGTCGGCCACATCGACCGCACGGTGTGGAGCGGCCGGTTCCTGCGCCACCCGCCGCTGCCCTACGTGCCCGGCGTCGAAGGCGCCGGCGTGGTGCTCGACGGCGCGCGCTTGGCTCCGGGCACGCGTGTCTGGTTGCGCGGCGCCGGGCTCGGCACGCGCACCGACGGCACCTGGCGCGAGGTCGTCGACGCCCCCGACGACGCGCTCGGGGTGCTGCCCGACGCCATGCCGTTCGCGCTCGGCTCGGCGTTCTTCTCGCCGTGCACCTCGGCCTGGGTCGCGCTGCACGAGGTCGGCCTGCTGCGGCCCGGCGAGCGCGTGCTGGTCAGCGGCGCGAGCGGTGCGGTCGGCTCGGTCGCCGTGCAGCTCGCGCTGCAGGCCGGCACCGAGGTGACGGCCGTCGTCTCGGGCGACGAGCAGGCGGCGCGGCTGCCGGCGGGTGCGGTGTCGCTCGTCGTATCGCGGAACGACATACCGGCCGGCATCGCGGCCGATCTGCTCGTCGACACCGTTGGCGGAGACCTGCTGGCTGCGCTGCTGCCTGCGGTCGTGCCCGGCGGCCGCGCGGTGCTGGTCGGCTACACCGCGGGCCCGGCGCTCGCCGTCGACATGCCGCTCTTCCTGCAGCGCGACGTGGCGCTGCTGCCGCTCAACATGTTCCGCCGCGAAGCCGCCGGCCGCGCCGCCGTGCCGGCGCTGCTCGAGCGGCTGGCCGACGGGCGCCTGCGCCTCGAGGTCAGCGAATTCGCGCTCGACGACGCGGCGCGGGCGATGGAGTGGATCGCGACGCGCGGGCACCGAGGCAGGGCGGTGCTCGTCCCGTGAGAAGCGCCGCATCGTCTCGCGTGCGGTGCGCCCGGCGTGGCCACCACCCAACGACCACCGCGGCATGCCGAGGGTGGCATCCACCGTGGAGGTTGCAGGGCGGGGGCGGCGCCTGCGGGCGCAGGCCCCATTCGCGGTCGCTTCGCGGCGGCGTGGCACGCCGGCGTTGACGCAACGGCTCAGGCACGCCAAGGCGCCCGCCCGCGAGCGTGGGCCGCCGGAGAACGCAGGTGCCGCCCCCGCCCTGCCGCAGCGGCGCGCGAACGCCGTGGCCAGCGCACCCAGCGGCGTGAGCCTTCAGCGCACCAGCAGGTCCGGCAGCCAGGTGCCGAGCGCCGGGAAGACCATCAGCACGGCGAGCACGAGCAGTTCGAGCGCGAGGAAGGGCATCGCCGCGAGGTAGACCTCGCGCAGCGTCACGCCCGGCGGCGCCACGCCCTTCATGACGAACAGCAGCAGGCCGAACGGCGGCGTGAGGAAGCTGATCTCCATCGTCAGCAGGTACAGCACGCCCAGCCACAGCAGGTCGATGCCGGCGCTCTGCGCCATCGGAATGAACAGCGGGATGGTGATCATCAGCATGCTCACCTGGTCGACGAAGCAGCCGAGGAACAGCAGCACCGCCACCATCGCCAGCGCCAGCCCGAATGCCGGCCAGCCCGCCTGCTTCACGAGCCCGACCAGCCCGTCGGTCGCGCCCGAGAACGCCAGGATCTGCGCGAAGGTGACCGAGGCGACGATGATGAACAGGATCATCACGCTGATGCGCGCCGTCTCGCGCAGCGAGACGACGAGGTTGCGCCGGTCGAGCGCGCGGTAGCCGAGCGCGGCCAGCGCCGAGGCGACGCAGCCGAGCGCGGCCGATTCGGTCGGCGTGGCGATGCCCGCGACCAGGCTGCCGACCACCGCCACGAACACCAGCGACAGCGGCAGCACGTCGAACACGAACGGCCGCCAGCGCGCCCAGCCGGCGGCCGGCGGGGCGTCGTCGCGCGGCGCGCGCGACGGGTCAATCACGCAGGCGGCGACGATGTAGCCGATGAACAGCACCGACATCAGCAGCGCCGGAAGGATGCCGGCGATCAGCAGCTTGGAGATCGACATCCCCGACAGGCTGCCCAGCAGCACCGCCAGGGCGGAGGGCGGGATCAGCATCGCGATGCCGCCGGTGGCCATGATCGGCCCCATCGCGATGCGCGGCTCGTAGCCGCGCTTGAGCATGTCGGGCAGCAGCGCGCTGCCGAGCATGGCGGTGTTGGCGATCGACGACCCCGACAGCGCGGCGAACACCGTGCCGCCGACCACGCTGACGATCGGCAGCCGACCGGGCACGCGCGCGATCAGCTTCTCGATCGCGTTGATGGCGCGGAACGCCACGCCGCTGTGCAGCAGGATCTCGCCCATCAGGATGAACAGCGGGATCGGCGCCAGCGAGTAGTTGGTGACCGCCGTCGCCGAGTTGCGCACCATCTGCGCCAGCCCGGCGTCGCCGCCGAGGAACACCAGCGCGCCGAGCACGTTGACGACGAAGAACGCGAACGCCACCGGCAGGCCGAGCAGCAGCAGGCCGCACAGCGGGCCGAGCATGAGGAGGAGGGCGGCGGGCCAGCCCATCAGAAGTCCTCCGCGCCGTGCGGCTCCAGCTGGCCGGCAACGAGACGCCGCGCGAACTCGAGCACCAGCAGCGCCATCGAGACGACGATCACCGCGTACAGCCACCACTCGGGGAAGATCATCGTCTTCATCACCAGGCTGCCGCTCTGCCAGGCGCCGAGGGTCACGCGCACGGCGTAGACGAGCAGCACGGCACACACCGCCAGGCCGACGGCGTCGCCGGCGCGGCGCGTGGCGGCGCGCAGCCGCTCGGGCAGCGCCTCGACGAGGAAGTCGACCTGCACGTGACCGTTGTGGCGCAGCAGCCAGGGCGCGGCGAGGAAGGTCGAGACGAACAGCACGTACTCGACCCACTCGGCCAGTCCCTTGACGGTGCCGCCGGCCAGGCTGCGCACGCCGACGTCCCAGGTGGTCGCCAGCGCGATCAGCGCGAAGGCCGTGCCGGCGGCGACGCCGAGCGCGTCCAGCAGTCGGGCGTAGCCGCGCATCGCCGGCGGCTACTTGGCCAGCAGCTTGCGCAGCTCGTCGGCGTGCTGCGGGGCGACCTTCTTCACGTAGGCCCAGCCGGCCTCGCGCGCGGTGGCGAGCCAGGTCTCGCGCTCCTTGCCCTGGAACACGATCGCCTTGATGCCGGCGTCGGCCTGGCGCTTGGCCTCGGCGGCGTCGAGCGCGGCGTTGTTGGCGTTGCTCGCCTCGATCTCGGTCGCGACCTTGGTCAGCAGCGCGCGCTGCGCGTCGGACAGCTTCTTCCAGGCGTCGAGGTTGACGAGGAAGTTGACGTCGACGACGTAGAAGCCGGGGTCGACGCGGTACTTGGTCTTCTCCTGCCAGCCGAGGTCGAAGATGCCCTGGATCGGCCAGCCGTAGCCGTCGATCACGTTGCGCTCGAGCGCGGTGTAGACCTCGCCCGGCGCGGTCTGCACGAGGTTGGCGCCCAGCTCGGCGAAGAAGGCGCGGTACACCGGCGTGACGCGGATCGTCAGCCCCTTCAGGTCGGGCTTGTCGATCGGCTTGTTCAGGTACAGGTGGAACGGCACACCGTCGCCGGTGCGCGCCAGGTACCAGGCGTTGAGCTTCTCGTTGTGCAGCCTGTTGATCAGCGTCCAGGCGCCGTTCTGGCGCTGCTCCTGGATCGTGCGCTCGGCCAGCTTGAGCGCCTCTGCCTCGGGCATCAGGTTGGTGTAGAAGGCGCCGGTGACGTTGGCGATGTCGACCACGCCGCCCTTCACCGCGTTGCCGACCTCGAACGGCGGCATCGCCTTCGGCCCGCCGATGTAGTTGATCTTGACGAGGCCCTTGCCCTCGGCGTTGACCTTCTGGATGAAGGCCTCGAACGGCCTGGCGAAGGCGGTGCCCTCCTGGAAGGCGCTGACGGCGCGCAGCGTGACCTCCTCGGCCGAGGCGGGCGCGCCGGCCAGCGCGGCGGCGACGACGGCGAGTGCCGAGACGGCGGTCCTGAAGCTCATGCGGGTCTCCTGTCGATGATGGGTTGGGTTTCGTGCGGCCGGTGCATCTCGATCATCGCGTGCAGCGTGGCCTTCAGCTGCTCGGCGCGCGGCAGGCCGAACGGCTCGAGCACGCGCTGCTCGTGCTCGAGCGCCAGCGGGATCAGCGCGCCGACCAGCTTGCTGCCGGCCGGCGTGATCGTCACCAAGGTGACGCGGCGGTCGCCGTCGTTGACGAGCCGGCGCACGTGGCCCTTGGCCTCCATGCGGTCGAGCAACCGCGTCACGGTCGGCTGCTTGATGGTGGTGATCTGCGCGACGCGCCCGATCGCCAGCGGCGTCCCGCCGGCCAGCGTCGCCAGCACGCGCCACTCCGACACCGAGAAGCCGTGCGCCGCGACGACGCGGTGGAATTCGCTCGAGATCAGCTGGCTCGCCTGCGCCAGCAGCGCCGGCAGGTAGTCGTCGACGAAGCGCGACGAGCGCGGCGCCGCCGCCCGCGGCCGGCGCGGCACCGCTCGGGGTTTCCCCTCACCCGTCGACACATGACTTTTCATAGGTTTAGGTTTCAAGTATTCTGACCGGCGGTCCGGCGCCGAGTCAAGCGCGCGGCCTCCGGGAAAGCGATAGGTCCATGGCCGAACGATCGTTCATCGAGGAAGTGAAGAAGCTGCGGCTGGGCCGCGGCGAGGTGTTCCGCGGCGAGGGCATCCTGGCCGTCACCAAGGCGCTGCTCGAATCGGGCGTGGCCTACGTCGCCGGCTACCAGGGCGCGCCGATCAGCCACCTGATGGACGTGCTCGCCGACGCGCAGGACATCCT
>JBLMVT010000526.1:0-5514 GCA_050256835.1 Betaproteobacteria bacterium
AGGCTGTGGATGAGCTCCGAGGACACATCCAGCAGCAGGCTGACGAAGCCGAGCACCCAGATGGCACCCGGGATGCGAGCGCGCGCGACGCGATCCATGGGCGCTCCATGATGCCCGACGCGCATCGCGGGTTCGGCCGGCGGGTTACAAAGGAGACTTCCCCGACGACGACGACATCTAGACATGCTATGACTTCCGCCGACGCCTTCCGCCAAGCCCGCGACCAGCTGCTCGCCCTGCGCACCGACCAGGCCGCGGCGGTGCAGTCGTTCCGCTGGCCGACGCTCGACCGCTTCAACTCGGCGCTCGACCACTTCGACGCCGTCGCGCGCGGCAACGACGCGACCGCACTGCACATCGTGGGCGACGACGGCAGCGAGGTGAAGCGCTCGTTCGCCGAGCTGTCGGCGCGCTCGTCGCAGGTCGCCAACCACCTGCGCACGCTCGGCGTGAAGCGCGGCGACCGCATCCTGCTGATGCTCGGCAACGAGCTGCCGCTGTGGGAGACGATGCTCGCCGCGATCAAGCTCGGCGCGGTCGTCATCCCGGCGACCTCGCTGCTCACCACCGAGGACCTGCGCGACCGGCTCGAGCGCGGCGGCGTGCGCCACGTCGTCACGACGAGCGCGCTGGCGCCGAAGTTCGCGCCGCTGCGCGGCAACTACACGCGCACCGCGATCGGCGCGGCGGTCGACGGCTGGCAGCGCTACGACGCCTCGGCCACCGCATCGACGGCGTTCGAGCCCGACGGGCCGACGCAGGCGACGGACCCGCTGCTGCTCTACTGCACCTCGGGCACGACCTCCAAGCCCAAGCTCGTGCTGCACACGCACCAGAGCTACCCGGTGGGGCATCTGTCGACGATGTACTGGATCGGGCTGCAGCCCGGCGACGTGCACCTCAACATCTCGTCGCCCGGCTGGGCCAAGCATGCCTGGAGCTGCTTCTTCGCGCCGTGGAACGCGCAGGCGTGCATCTTCATCCACAACGTCGCGCGCTTCGCGGCCCCGGCGCTGCTGGCCGCGCTGGAGAAGCACCGCGTCACCAGCCTGTGCGCGCCGCCGACCGTGTGGCGCATGCTGATCCAGGAGGACCTCGCCGCCTGGCGCGGCCGGCTCATGCTGCGCGAGGTGGTCGGCGCCGGCGAGCCGCTCAACCCGGAGATCATCGAGCAGGTGAAGTCGGCCTGGGGCCTGCCGCTGCGCGACGGCTACGGCCAGACCGAGACGACGGCGATCGTCGGCAACGCCCCCGGGCAGCGGCTCGAGCCCGGCTCGATGGGCCGGCCGCTGCCGGGCTACCGCGTCAAGCTGATCGACGTCGACGGCCGCGAGGCCGACGAGGGCGAGGTCTGCCTCGACCTCGCCGAGCGCCCGCTCGGCCTGATGGCCGGCTACCAGGACAGCGCGGAGAAGAACGCCGAGGCGATGCGCGAGGGCCTGTACCACACCGGCGACGTCGCCACGCGCGACGCCGACGGCTACATCACCTTCGTCGGCCGCGCCGACGACGTCTTCAAGGCCTCCGACTACCGCATCAGCCCGTTCGAGCTGGAGAGCGCGCTGATCGAGCACGAGGCGGTCGCCGAGGTCGCCGTCGTGCCGAGCCCCGACCCGGTGCGGCTTGCGGTGCCCAAGGCCTACCTCATCCTCGCCCCGGGCCGCGCGCCCGGGCCGGAGCTGGCCGAGGCGATCTTCGCGTTCGCGCGCCGCCAGCTTGCGCCGTACAAGCGCGTGCGCCGCATCGAGTTCGTCGCGGAACTGCCCAAGACGATCTCCGGCAAGATCCGGCGCGTGCAGCTGCGTGCGCAGGAGGCCGAGCGACGCGGGGCTGGCCAGCGCGGCGAGCAGGAATACGTCGAGGATGACTTCCCCGGGCTGAAGTCCGCCGGCGAGGGCTGATGGACGCCGCGCGCGCGCTGTGGGAGCGCCACCGCGCGCGCCTGCGTCGCCTCGCCACCGCCGCGCTGCTGCTGCTCGCCCTCGTGCTGCTGTGGGAGCGCCTGCGCGGCCTGGACGCCGCCGACGTGCTGCGCTCGCTGCGGGGCTTCCCGCCGGCAGCCTGGCTCGCCGCGGCCGCGCTGACCGCCTCGAGCTACGCCGTCTATTGCAGCTTCGACCTGCTCGGCAAGCGCTACGCCGGACATCGGCTGTCGCGCCAGCGCGTGCTCGAGGTCTCGTTCGTCAGCTATGCGTTCAACCTCAACTTCGGGCTGGCCGGGCTGGCGCTGCGCTACCGCCTGTACTCGATGTTCGGCCAGCGCGCGGGCGTGGTGGCTCGCGTCTACGCGATCTGCCTGGGCACCAACTGGCTCGGCTTCGCCGCGCTGGCCGGCGGCATGCTGGCCAGCGGGCTGCTCGCGCTGCCGGCCGGCGGCCCGCTCGGCGTGCTGGGCGACGGCGCCCTGCGCGCGCTCGGCCTGGCGCTCGTCGCCGGCACACTCGCCTGGCTCGCGCTGTGCGGCCTGTCGCGGCGCCGCGCGTTCACACTGTTCGGCCATCGCATCGCACTGCCCTCACTCGGGTTCGCGCTGGCCCAATGCACGCTCTCGGTGGCCAACTGGCTGCTGATCGCCGCCGTCGTCGCAGCGCTGCTCCCGCGCGAACTCGGCTACGCCGCCGTGCTCGGCACGACGCTGCTCGGCGCGATGGCGCTGATGCTGGTCGACGTGCCGGGCGGGCTCGGCGTCACCGAGGCGGTGTTCCTCGCGGCGCTGGGCAGCCGGGTGCCGGCGGCGCAACTGCTGGCAGGCCTGGCGGCGTACCGGCTGGTGTACTTCGTCGGCCCGCTGCTGCCCGCCGCGCTGGTCTACCTCGGGCTCGAAGCGAAGGCGCGCGAGCGCCGCAAGACATTCACCGCGTCTCTGCGGTGAATACCATCGGTTTCAGCGCCGCAGCAGCGCGCGCAGGCGTTCGACCTCCTCGATCAGGTCGACGGTCAGGGCGGCAAGCTCGGGGGTGGCTTCGAAGCCGGTCTCGAGGGCGCGCAACCGCCGCGCACGGCGCAGCGCCGCGCTGCTGAAGCGCGCGGCCTCGCCCGGGCTGCATTCGAGCAGCCCCGACTCGACGCGCTCGACCACCCACTGCACCGTCACCGAACAGGCGCGCGACAGATCCTCGACGCTGAGCGCCGCATCCTCGAGCAGCACGCCGCTTTCCACGCGGATCGTGTTCATCGCGTTCACTCTCCCTTCAGCGCCGCACGCGCGTCGAAGTCGGCCAGTTCGCGCGCCATCTGCTCGTACAGGGCGCGCGCCGCGGGCCTCTCGGCGCTCGGCAGCGCGATCTCGAGCTGCACGTACAGGTCGCCCGCCGGGCTGCCGGGGATGCCGCGCCCTTTCAGGCGCAGGCGGCGTCCCGGCCTCGAATTCGGCGGCACCGTCAGGTGCACGCGGCCCGACGGGGTCGGCACCTCGATGCTCGCGCCGAGTGCGGCCTCCCACGGCGCGACCGGCACGGTCTGGGTGACGTCGCGGCCGTCGACCTGGTAGCGCTGATCGGGCGCGAACGCGACCTCGAGGTAGAGGTCGCCGGCCGGCGCGCCGCCGTAGCCCGCCCCGCCCTGCCCTGCCAGGCGGATCTGCTGGCCCGCCTTCACGCCCCGCGGGATCTGCACCTGCAGCGTGCGCTCGTCGGCGACGACGCGGCCGCGCTCGTCGAGCCGCGCGCCGCGCAGGGTGAGCGTGCGCGTGGCGCCTTCGTAGGCGTCGCGCAGGTCGATCTCGACCCGCGCATGGCGGTCCTCGCCGTGCATGCGCGGCTCGGCACCGGTGCGGCGCGCCTGCGAGGCGCGCGCGGCGCGGCCGAACAGCTGCGAGAAGAAGTCGCTGTAGTCCTCGTCGCCGCCGGCGAAGTCGAAGTGGTGCGCCTGTGCCCAGTCGGGCGGCGGCTCGAACTCGGCGTGGTGGCCGGCCTCGCGGCGGCGCACCAGCTCGTCGTAGGCGGCGCGCCGCTCGGGATCCGAGATCACCTCGTTGGCCTCGTTGATCTCGGCCATGCGGTGCCGGGCGTCGGGCTCCTTGCTCACGTCCGGGTGGTACTTGCGCGCCAGCTTGCGATAGCTCTTCTTGACCTCTTCGGACGTGGCCGTGTGCGGCACGCCGAGGATGGCGTAGTAGTCCTTGAACTCCATGGTGGCTAGCCTACACCGTAGCGGGCCGACGCCGGCTGGCGACGGTCAGCCGCCCTGCCAGCGACCGGCGATGTTCTTCAGCAGCTGGTTGATCGCAGCCAGCTCGCGGTTGCGCAGGTCGATCCAGCTGCGCTCGCTGGTCAGCGCCGCCGTCTGCGCCGCGGCGACGTCGAGGAAGCTCACGGTGCCGGCGCGGTACTGGTCGAGCACGATCGCGAGGTTGCGCTCGGCGGCGTCGAGCGCCTCGTGCTGCAGCGCCGCCTCGTCGTGCAGGCGCGCGGCGAGCGCGAGGTTGTCCTCGACCTCCTGCAGCGCCAGCAGCACCGTCTGGCGATAAGTCGACGCGGCCTGGTCGGCGTTGGCGCGCGCTTGGTCGCTCGCCGCGCGCCGCGCGCCGGCGTCGAACAGCGTCTGCGCCAGCGCGGGCCCGAGCGACCAGACGCGCGCCGGCGCGTTCAGCACCTCGGCGATCGAGCCGCCGCGCAGGCCGGCGCTGGCCGACAGGGTCAGCGCAGGGAAGAAGGCGGCGTCCGCCACGCCGATGTCTGCATACGCCGCGGCAACGCGCCGCTCGGCGGCGGCGATGTCGGGGCGGCGCTCGAGCAGGGTCGCGGGCAGCAGCGCGGGCACGGCAGGCGGGTCGGGCAGCGTCGCGCTCGGCGCCAGGGTCAGCGCCGACGGCGGCTGGCCGAGCAGCAGCGCGATCGCGTGCTCGAGCTGCGCGCGCTGCGCCGCGGCTTCGAGGCCCTGCGCCTGCGCGGTCTTGAGCTGCGTCTGAGCCTGCAGCACGTCGCTGCGCGCGGCGACCCCCGCCTGGTAGCGGTCCTGCGTCAGCTGCAGCGAGCGCTGGTACGCGGCGACGCTGCGCTCGATCAGCGCGCCCTGCGCTTCCGCGGCACGCAGCGCGAGGTAGCTTTGCGCCAAGGTGGCCGAAGCCGACAGGCGCGCGGCGGCCAAATCGTCGCGGCTGGCCTCGAAGCGCGCCTGCGCCGCGCTCACGCCCTGCGACAGCCGGCCCCACAGGTCGACCTCCCAGCTGGCGCCGGCGGCCAGCGACACGCTGCTCTCCACGCCGCGTTGCGACAACGCCGTCGACGCGGAAGAGCCGCCGCCCACGCCGCTGCGCGTCGCGGTCGCGGTGGCGTTGACGTTCGGCCACAGCGCGGCGCGGCTGGCCGCGAGCTGCGCCCGCGCCGCGGCCACCTGCGCGACCGCGAACTTCAGGTTCTCGTTGCCGATGACGAGGCGGCTCTCGAGGTCGTCGAGCATCGGGTCGCGGAACAGCTGCCACCAGGCGTCGGGCACCGGCGCGGCGGCGAGGCCCGCGGCGCGCTGCCAGAGGGCGGCCTCCTTGAACGTGGCCGGCGGCGCCACCGGCGGCGG
>JBLMVT010000527.1:0-3423 GCA_050256835.1 Betaproteobacteria bacterium
GCCCTGGCCGTGCTGCTCGAATGCCAGCGCCTGGCACGCTCGTTCGGCCGCGCCTTCGAGGTGCGCGGCGCGCCGACCAAGCTGGCGGGCCTGGCGCACCTGTACGGCATCGAGCCGCTGCTGCTGCCGGCCTGAGCCGCCGCGCCTCTTTGCGTCGCACCTGCCCGGTGCGGGTCATTCGGCTGCGCGACACTTGCGTCCATGGACAGCTCATCGGCACTTCCGGTCGCGCCGCGCTGCGACCGTACCCGCGCCTGGGGCGCGCTGGCCGGCCACTACGAGGCGCATGGCCGCGACTTCGACCTCCGCGAGGCATTCGCCCGCGACCCGCAGCGCGCCGTCGCGCTGGCGTTCGACGCCCCCGACGTACACGCCGACCTGTCGAAATGTCACCTCGACATCGCGACGGTGCGCTTCCTGCTCGAGTTGGCGCGCGAATGCCGGCTCGAGGCGCGGCGCGACGCGATGCTGGCCGGCGCGCTGGTCAACGTGACCGAGGGTCGGGCCGCGCTGCACACCGCGCTGCGCGCGCCGCGCGGCGCTGCGCCGCATTCCGACGAGGTGCACGAGGTGCTCGACCGGATGCTCGACTTCGCCGAGCGGATTCGCGACGGCGCGAACAGCGGCATCACCGACGTGGTGCACATCGGCATCGGCGGCAGCGACCTCGGTCCGCGCATGGCGGTGCGCGCGCTCGACCCTTTTGCGCGACGCGGTCTGCGCCTTCACTTCGTCGCCAACGTCGACGGCCACGACATGGTGCCGGTGCTGCGCGGGCTCGATCCGAACCGCACGCTGTTCATCGTCGCCTCCAAGACCTTCACGACGCAGGAGACGATGGCCAACGCGCGGCTGGCGCGCGCCTGGTTCGAGGCCGCGGGCGGGCGCGACGTGGCGCGCCACTTCGTTGCGGTGACGACCAACGTCGCGGCGGCGGCGGCGTTCGGCATCGACACGACGTTCGGCTTCTGGGACTGGGTCGGCGGGCGATACTCGCTGTGGTCGGCGATCGGCCTGCCCCTGGCGATCGCCGTCGGCGCCGAGCGCTTTCGCGAGCTGCTCGCCGGCGCGCACGCGATGGATCGCCACTTCGCCGGCGCACCGCTCGAGCGCAACCTGCCGGCGCTGCTCGGCCTCGTCGACGTCTGGTACCGCGACTTCCGCGGCTACGCCAGCCGCTGCGTCGCGCCCTACCACGAAGGCCTGGCGCGTCTGCCGGCCTACCTGCAGCAGCTCGAGATGGAGAGCAACGGCAAGCGCGTCGACGCAGCCGGCGAGCCGCTGCCGTTCGCGACCAGCCCGCTGGTGTGGGGCGAGCCCGGCACCAACGGCCAGCACGCCTACTTCCAGATGCTGCACCAGGGCAGCGACGTCATCCCGGTCGAGTTCATCGCCGTCAAGACGCCCGCGCACGACCTGCCCGGCGCGACGGCCGAGCTGCGGCGGCTGCTCGCCGAGCAGCACGCCATGCTGCTCGCCAACTGCCTGGCGCAGTCGCAGGCGCTGATGCTCGGCAAGACGCCCGGGCAGGCGAGCGCCGACCGCGCGCCGACCGCGTCGCCGTCGATCGACCCGGACGTGCTCGCGCGCCAGCGCGCTTTCCCCGGCAACCGGCCGAGCACGACCTTCGTGCTCGAACGGCTCGACGCGCGCTCGCTCGGCGCGCTGATCGCGCTGCACGAGCACCGCGTCTTCACCAGCGGCGCGCTCTGGGGAATCGACAGCTTCGACCAGTGGGGGGTCGAGCTGGGCAAGGCGCTGGCGAACCAGCTCCTGCCGCGCCTGGCCAGCGGCGACGCGAGCGGGCTCGACGGCTCGACCGCCGCCCTGCTGGCGCGTCTGCGCGGCTGAACGGACTAGCCTGCGGACAGGCCGCGCACGGCCTGCCGCGTGGCGTCGAAGGCTTGTTCGACGACGCGCCACTTCCAGGCGTCGGTGTCGACGTAGAACGCATCGCGCAGCTGGCGCTTGATGTGCGCGGCGATCTCCGCGTCGGTCTCGGGGTGGTTCTCCAGCCACTGGTCAGCGCGCAGCGCCATCAGCGTGTCCTCCAGCGGCACGGTGCCGTATTCGAGCGCGATGCCGGTGTATTCGGCCTGGCCGCATTCCTCGTAGGCCGCCATCCACATCAGCCCAGTCAGCAGGGCCGACGTCGACGAGCCGTCGTAGATCGAGGTCACGCCTTCGCCCCACCAGGCGCGCGCGCGGGCGAGCGCCGCGGCGTCGTCCTTGCAGGCGAAGATGCGCTCGCCGACGCCCTCCGGGCCGAGCCCGGTGTGCAGGTCGATCCAGCCGAGCCGGCGGCAGTGCCGGCCGTGTGCGCGCAGCACGTGGCGCAGCGTGACGTGGCTCCAGGTCGGGTTGACGCCGCCGTAGAACAGGCCCTCCGGATGCGCGTACTGGCCACCCGAGATCGCCTCGTGCAGCGCCGCCGGTCCGTGCTCGCGCGCGAATCCCGCCAGCCGCGCCTCGACCTCGGGCGGCGCGGGCCAGGTCTCGGGCACCAGCCAGTGCGCGATCGTGTCGTAGCCCGGGTTGGCGGGCAGCGGCCGGGTGAAGTCCTGGAAGTTGCGGTTGAGGTCGACGTTCTCCTGCGTCGTGCGGCGCCACCACGAGAAACCGTAGGGGTTGAGCGCGTGCAGGTGCAGTATGGCGACGTCGGCATCGCGCGCCGAGCGGCGCAGCGCGTCGTCCTGCAGCATCGCGATCTGGATGCCCGAGCCGCAATAGCCTTCGACGCCGTGGCAGGCGCTCGAGACGATCAGCAGCGCCTCGGCGTCGCGTGCGCCGTCTAGGACGACGTCGAGCGCCAGTTCCTCGCCGTCGCGGCCGCGCAGCGGGTGCACGTGCGGGGTGGCATCGAGGTCGGCGGCGTCTGCGGCGGCGAGGAACTTCGCGCGCGCCTCGGCGTAGCTCTGCGAGAAGTGGCGCGCGGCGTCCACGCCGGGTTCCTAGCGCGGCGCGACGACGCTCAGCGTCTGCGGCGCCGCGAGACAGGCCTCGGCCAGCCGCACCCACAGCGTCGCACCGAGCGGGATCAGGTCGTCGTTGAAGTCGTAGCTGGGGTTGTGCAGCATGCACGGCCCCATGCCGTGGCCGCTCTCGCGGTGAGCGCCGTCGCCGTTGCCGATCAGGAAGTAGCAGCCGGGCTTGGCCTGCAGGAAGTAGCTGAAGTCCTCGGCGCCCATCGTCGGCTCGAACTCGTGCACCTGTTCGGCGCCGACCAGCTCGACCATCACGCGCCGCGCGAACGCCGTCTCGTTCGGGTGGTTGATCGTCGGCGGATAGTTGCGCACGAACTCGAACTCGCACTCGACGCCGAACGCCGCGCAGGTGTGCTCGGCGACCTCCTTCATGCGCCGCTCGATCAGGTCGAGCACGTCGAGCGTGAAGGTGCGCACCGTGCCCTGCAGCTCGCAGCTC
>JBLMVT010000528.1:0-6414 GCA_050256835.1 Betaproteobacteria bacterium
GCTGGTCGACGTCGAAGTGCTCGACTCGGCCGCCCTGGCCGCGCTGATGGCCGAGCAGGACGTGGTCCTCTCCTTCTGATCCAGCCATGCTGCACATCGTCAACAAGTCGCCCTCGCAGACCGCCACGCTGGCGAGCTGCCTGCGCCTGGCGCTCGACGGCCAGGCCCTGCTGCTGATCGAGGACGGCGTCTACGCCGCCACGTCGCGCAGCCCGGCCGCCGACAGCGTGCGCGAGGCCACCGCACGGCTGAAGGTCTATGCCCTGCAGCCCGACCTCGAGGCGCGCGGCGTCGCCGGCGCGCTGCTCGAGGGCGTGACCGCCGTCGACTATGGCGGCTTCGTCGATCTCGTCGCCGAGCATTCCAACTGTCAATCCTGGCTCTGAACGGGCCGCCCATCAGGAGAACTCCATGAGCATCGCCGTCAACGGCACCACCTTCGAGACCGACGAGGAAGGCTACCTGATCAACCTCGCCGACTGGAACGAGGACGTCGCCAACGAGATCGCCAAGGCCGAGAACGTCGACATGACGACCAACCACTGGGAGGTCGTCAACTTCCTGCGCGACTACTACAACGAGTACCAGATCGCCCCGGCCGTGCGCGTGCTGACCAAGGCGATCGGCAAGCAGCTCGGGCCGGACAAGGGCAACAGCAAGTACCTCTACGAGCTGTTTCCATACGGCCCGGCCAAGCAGGCCTGCAAGATCGCCGGCCTGCCCAAGCCGACCGGCTGCGTCTGACGCGCGAGGCGCGGATGTCGGCCCTGTCGATCACCTACGCCGCGCTGCTCAGCGCGGCCGCCGTGGTGTTCGTGGTCGGGCTGGCGCTGCGCATCCGGCTGTACCTGCGAACCCCGGCGCCCCTGCGTATCCCGACCACGCCGGCGCCGACGCGGCCCTCGGGCGTCGCGCTGCGCCTGGCGCGCGAGGTGGTTTTCTTCGAGAGCCTGTTCCGCTCGAACAAGTGGACGTGGGCGTTCGGCTGGATGTTCCATGCCGCGCTGCTGCTCGTGCTGCTGCGCCACCTGCGCTACTTCCAGCAGCCGGTGTGGCAGGCCGTGGCCTGGATGCAGCCGTTCGGCATGTACGCAGGCTTCGCCATGGCCGCCGGCCTGGCCGGCCTGTGGGCGCGAAGGGTCCTGGTCGACCGCGTGCGCTACGTCTCGACGCCGTCGGACCACCTCATGCTCGCGCTGCTGCTGGCGATCGCCGCCTCGGGACTGGGGCTGCGCTGGGTCGCGCACACCGACATCGTGGCGCTGAAGGCCTTCGCGCTCGGGCTGGTGCGGCTGGACTGGCAGCCGCTGCCGGCCGACCCCGCGCTGCTCGTGCACCTGGGGCTCGTCGCGCTGCTGCTCGTGGTGTTCCCGATCAGCAAGCTGCTGCACGCGCCGGGTCTGTTCTTCAGCCCGAGCCGCAACCAGGCCGACGACGCACGCGAGCGGCGGCACGTCGCGAGCTGGGCCGCCGCGCTCGAGAAGTAGGACGCAAGCCAGCCATGGCCGCCGCCGCCTTCGCCACCCCCTCGCTGAAGGAATACCCGGTCATCCCGCTGGTGGCCGAGGGCGCGATGGCGCACAGCAAGCCCTTCGTCGCCTCGGCGGCGATCCAGGGTGCCTTGGGCTTTCCCGGCGAGCTGGTCGACGGCTGGCAGGACAAGGCGATCGCCAAGATGGGCGAGCTGCTCGGCAAGTACCGGTCCCTGCGCGTCTACATGGATGCCTGCGTGCACTGCGGTGCATGCTCGGACAAGTGCCACTACTTCATCGGCACCGGCGACCCGAAGAACATGCCGGTGGCGCGCCAGGACCTGATGCGCAAGGTCTACCGGCGCCACTTCACCTTCGCGGGCAAGCACTTCCCGAAGCTGGTCGGCGCCGTCGACCTGACCAAGGACGTGCTCGACGACTGGTATCGCTACTACCACCAGTGCTCCGAGTGCCGCCGTTGCTCGGTGTTCTGCCCCTATGGCATCGACACCGCCGAGGTGACGATGGCCGCGCGCGAGATCATGGACTCGATCGGCGTCGGGCAGAAGTACAGCAACGAGATCATCGGCAAGGTCCACCGCATCGGCAACAACCTCGGCATCCCCGAGCCGGCGCTGGCCGACACGCTGACCGGTCTGGAGGAGGACACGAAGGACGAGACCGGCGTCGACGTGCGCTTCCCGCTCGACGTGAAGGGCGCCGAGGTGCTGCTCGTCACGCCGTCGGCCGACTTCTTCTCGGAGCCGCACGTCGAGAGCCTGATCGGGTACGCGAAGGTGTTCCACGCCGCGGGCATCAGCTGGACGCTCAGCTCGCATGCCTCCGAGGCGGCCAACTTCGGCCTGTTCATCGGCAGCTACGAGCAGATGCGCAAGATCTCGCTGCGCGTGCGCGACGCCGCGCGCGAGCTCGGCGTCAAGCGCATCGTCGTCGGCGAGTGCGGCCATGCCTGGCGCGTCGCCTACAGCTACTGGAATACGCTGATCGGTCCGCACGAAGGGCTGGATGCGCGCTACCCGGTGCCGCAGCACGTCTGCGAGCTGACCCACGATCTGATCGGCCGCGGCGCGCTCACGTTCGAGAAGGAACGCAACGACGAGCGCATCGTCACGTTCCACGACTCGTGCAACGTCGCCCGCGGCTCGCGCATGGGAACGACGCCCGGCGGGCAGTTCGTGATCCCGCGCGAGATCATCAAGGCGGTGGCCAACCGCTTCCACGACATGGCCCCCGAGACGATCCACGAGAACACCTTCTGCTGCGGCGGCGGTGGCGGCCTGCTGACCGACGACCTGCTGGAGCTGCGCGTCAAGGGCGCGCTGCCGCGCATGGAGGCGCTCAAGCAGGTCGTCGACGAGCACGGCGTCAACTTCATGGCGACGATCTGCGCCATCTGCAAGGCGCAGTTCACCAAGGTGCTGCCGCACTACGGCTTCGACATGAGCATGGTCGGCGGCGTTCACCAGCTGGTGAGCAAGGCGATCGTGCTGGGGCGGAACGACTGATGAGCCGGCATCGCGCGCTCCTTTCTTGCCGGCCCGCGAGCGTGGGCCGGAGAACATACCCCGGGGCCAGCGGCCACGCCGAGCGCACCGCGCGACTGACTTGAGGATGGAGAAATCAATGTCCGCCCTGCCCGATTCGACGGCCCAGCCGCTCACCTTCCGCCGTTTCAAGGACGGCGACCACGTGCACCGGCCGTGGCAACAGGAGATCTTCGACGCCGATCACTCGCACAAGTGCCCGACCTACGTGCAGAGCACGCCGCCCTGCCAGGGCTCGTGCCCGTCGGGCGAGGACATCCGCAGCTACCTGAACATCGCGCGCGGGGTCGAGAAGCCGCCCGCGGGCATGAAATGGCAGGAATACGCCTGGCGGCGGCTGACCGAGGCGAACCCGTTGCCCTCGGTGATGGGCCGCGTCTGCCCGGCGCCCTGCGAGTCCGGCTGCAACCGCAACGAGGTCGACGACTTCGTCGGCATCAACTCGGTCGAGCACTTCCTCGGCGAATACGCGATCGCGAACAACCTGCAGTTCCCGAAGCCCGAGCGCAAGACCGGCAAGACCGTGGCGGTGATCGGCGGCGGCCCGGCCGGGCTGTCGGCCGCCTACCAGCTCGCGCGCAAGGGCCACGAGGTGACGATTTTCGACGAGCGCGCCGAGCTGGGCGGGATGATGCGCTACGGCATCCCGGGCTTCCGCACGCCGCGCAGCGTGCTCGACGCCGAGATCGGGCGCATCCTCGAGCTGGGCGTGCGCACGCGCATGAACTGCCGCATCGGCACCGACATCACGCTGGCCGAGATCGAGGCGCAGTTCGACGCCGTGTTCCTCGGGATGGGCGCGCAGTCGGGCCGGCCGCTGCCGGTCGAGGGCGCCGAGGCGCCCAACTGCGTCACCGCGACCGCGTTCCTCAAGGCCTTCAACGACGGCCGCATGCGCCACGTCGGTAAGCGTGTCGTCGTCGTCGGCGGCGGCGACACCTCGATCGACGTCGCCACGGTGGCGCGGCGGCTCGGCCACATCGAGCAGGTGCGCGAGAGCGACCGACCCGAGCACGCGATCGCCGGCACGATCGCCCACGACGTCGCCGAAGTGTCGGCGCGCCAGGGCGCCGACGTCACGCTGACCTCGATCTTCGCGGTCGACAAGATGCAGGCCAGCCGGCACGAGGTCGAGCATGCGCTGGCCGAAGGCATCGTCATCCGGGGCGGCCATGCGCCGGTGAAGGTGCTGCGCGACGCGAACGGGCGCGCCACCGGGCTGCGCATCGTGCGCTGCGAGGCGAAGATCGCCGGCGGCCGGCTCGAGGTCAAGACGATCGACGGCACCGAGGAGGACATCGAGGCGGACCTGATCGTCTCGGCGATCGGCCAGGCGGTCGACTTCACCGGCCTCGAGGTGCTGAACAACGGCAAGGGCGCGATCGCGGCCGACCGCAACTACCGCGTGCAGGGCAAGGCCGGCATGTTCGTCGGCGGCGACGTCGTGCGCCCGCACCTGCTGACCACGGCGATCGGCCACGGCGCGATCGCCGCCGACGGCATCGACCGGCACCTGCGCGGCGAGCCGCAGGACAAGCGGCCGAAGATCGACGTGCACGCCTTCGACCTGATGCGCAAGCTGGTCGAGAAGGGGCTGCCGGTCGGCGAGATCCACGAGCCGCTGCGCGGCACTGACGCCAGCACCGGTGCGGTCCACAACTTCGAGAACCGCTCCGAGCGCTACGTGATCCCGCACGAGGAGCTGTTCCTCGGCCACTTCGGGCACGTGCCGCGGCACAGGCGCAGGGTGGCGATGCTCAACGCCGAGCAGGCGCTGAACAACTTCGAGGAGCGCGTGCTGGCGCTCAGCGAGGCCGAGGTCGTCGCCGAGGCCAAGCGCTGCATGAGCTGCGGCCTGTGCTTCGAGTGCGACAACTGCGTCGTCTACTGTCCGCAGACCGCCGTGTTCAAGGTGTCGAAGACGAAGTCGACCACCGGGCGCTACGTCGACACCGACTACACCAGGTGCATCGGCTGCCACATCTGCAAGGACGTGTGCCCGACCGGCTACATCCAGATGGGGCTCGGGGAGTAGGCGATGCGCGCGCTCGCGGTCGTGCTGCTGGTGGTGCTCGCCGGGGCGGCGCTCGCCGCCACGACCGGCGCAGCGCGCGGCACGCTCGAACCCGCCGTGCCGAAGGCGCGTGCCGGCACGAGCTGCATCGCCGACCCGGCGACGATGCGGCGCGAGCATCCCGACCTGCTCAAGCACCAGCGCGACGAGACGGTGCGCGGCGGCGTGCGCGGCGCCCGGGTCAGCCTGAAGGGCTGCGTCGAGTGCCACGCGAGCCCGGACACCGGCAGCGTCGCCGCGGCGCGCGGCGACTTCTGCGTCAGCTGCCACAGCTACGCCGCCGTGAAGATCGACTGCTTCGAGTGCCATGCGAGCAAGCCGGCGGGCAGTGGCACGTTCCATCCGCTGACGGGCACGCAGCACGGCGGCGGCGCGCAGTTGGCGGCGCGTTACCGCCAGATGGTGATCGAAGAGCAGCGGGCCGAGCGCCGGGCCGCTCCCGAGCCGGCCCGCATCCCCGCGGGGGATCGGCCGACGTACCTGTCGGCCGAGGGGCTCACATGACGGATCGCAGAGCGTTCCTCGCCACGGCGGCGGCCGCGCTGGCCGGCACGCTGATCGCGCCCGGCGTGCGGCTGATCGAGGTCGCGCAGGCCGCCGCGCCGGCGCGGGGCGCCGCGCCGGCGCGGGGCGCGAATCCCGCGGTGCGCTGGGGCATGCTGATCGACACGACGAAGTGCGACGCCGGCTGCAGCGACTGCGTCAGCGCCTGCCAGCGCGAGAACGGCCTGCCCTTGCCGACGCGGCCGACCGACCCGCAGTGGATCCGCAAGATCGAGATCAGGGAAGTCCGCAGCGGCCGCACCCGGTCGCTGCCGATGATGTGCCAGCACTGCGCCGAGCCGCCGTGCGTCGACGTCTGCCCGACCGGCGCCTCGTTCAAGCGCGCGGACGGCATCGTGCTGGTCGACCGTCATGCCTGCATCGGCTGCCGCTACTGCGTGATGGCCTGCCCGTACAAGGCGCGCTCGTTCGTGCACGAGCCGGTCGCCGACCAGAAGCCCGACGTGCCGCGCGGCCAGGGCTGCGTCGAGGGCTGCACGCTGTGCGTGCAGCGCGTCGACCGCGGCGCCAGCCCGGCCTGCGTCGAGGCCTGCGCCGCCGCCGGCCACGGCGCCATCCTGTTCGGCAACCTCAACGACCCGGCGCGCGAGATCGCGCGCCGGGTGCGCGAACTGTCGACCACGCAGTTGCGCTCCGACCTGCGCCTTGACCCTGGCGTGCGCTATCAAGGCCTTTGACGGACGAGACCGCGCGATGAAACCGACGCTGCAAGGCTTCTATACCCTCGAGGAGCGCACCT
>JBLMVT010000529.1:0-3176 GCA_050256835.1 Betaproteobacteria bacterium
CCGCCTCGCCGCGCTCGCGGCCGAGCCGGCGCGCGCGGAGTCGGCGCCAGCGGCCGGCGCGCCGTCGCCGACCTCCGGTGCCGCCGCCTTTGCCGTCGGCCAGGCGGTGCGCGTGGCGCGCTTCGGCGCCGGCGAGGTCGTCGCCTGCGACGCCGGCACGGTGACGATCGCCTTCCCCGAAGGGCGCCGGCGCCGTTTCCTGCCGGACTACGTACAGGCTATCGACGCGGACGCGCCGCCGCCGCAATATCGGGCCATCGTGGTCGCACCGGCGCCGCCGTGAGGCGGTGCGGCTCGTGCGGGGCACGGGGATTGCCCGCCTGGGGCAGGAGGATCATCGCCATGGCACACAGCAGCCTGATCGGCACCGACGACGTGCCCACGACACCCAAGGGCCGCGACAGCGAGGCGCTCGGGCCGAGCGACAGCTCGGACAGCGGCAGCGACGTCGCCGGCCTGGCCGGCGACGACGGCGGCGATCCGTCGCTGCCGCTGGACGCCGCCGTGGCGCCCGACGTCGAACGCCCCGAGACCTCGTTCGAGGTGCTCGACGACGGCAGCGACAGCGACGCGGCCGGTACCGGCGAGCGCCGCAGCGCGGGCAGCGATGCCGGCGTCGAGGCGGCCGACATCAGCCCGGACCGCGTCGTCTTCGACCCCAACACCGGCCAGAGTGCCGACGGCGCGCTCGACGAGCTGATGGACGACTCGCCGCGCCCGGAGCGCGGTGCCGACGCGCCGCTCTACGCGAGCGCCGCCACGGGCGAGGACGAGGACGAGGATGTCGAGCCGCCGCCGCCGGGCGGCACGCACCCGAAGGCGCACGCCCGGCAGCCGTCGCGCCGCGAGCGCGACCACGGCCTGTCGGGACCCGAACCCGACATGCCGGCGCGCACCCCGCCGCCGGTCAACGACCCGTTCGGCGAGGACGAGGGCACGAACGACGAGGGCGACGATACGGTCGTGGTGCCGAAGAAGCCGCGCTGAGGTTGCTGGGGCCGTGCCGAGGCCGTGCAGCCGAGGGCATCGGGTACCCGTCCCCGTTCATGCCCCCCGGGCCGGGCTGCGCCCGGCCCTCCTCCTTTACTTCACTGCGACGGGTAGCCGGCACCCTCGGCCCCACACGGCGGTG
Source organism: Betaproteobacteria bacterium (assembly GCA_050256835.1). GTDB lineage: Bacteria > Pseudomonadota > Gammaproteobacteria > Burkholderiales > Burkholderiaceae_C > JAMHWF01. The sequence continues at coordinate 1,133 of JBLMVT010000529.1, forward strand.
GCATGCATTGCCAGGGCGCCCCGGCGGCCCGATCACGCGTCGATGACAGCATGCCCCGCTCGGCCCGCCTCACTCCTCGACCAGCATCTTGCGCAGCATCTGCGGATCGACCGGCTTGACCAGGTGCGCGTCGAAGCCGGCCTGCAGCGAGCGCTGCACGTCGCTCTCCTGCCCGTAGCCCGACAGCGCGACCATGCGTCCGGCGTAGCCGGCGGCGCGGCTGCGCCGGGCCAGCTCGTAGCCGTCGATGCCCGGCAGGCCGATGTCGACGATCGCCACGTCGGGCCGCTGGGCGAGCACGGCGTCGAGCCCGGCCTCGCCGTCGCCGGTGCTCCACACGCTGTGGCCGTCGAGCTCGAGCAGCGTGCGCAGCGCCGCCAGCGCGTCCTCGTTGTCCTCGACGATGCCGACACGGCGCCGGCGCGAGGCCGGCAGCGTTTCGGCCCGCGCCGCCCGCACCATGCCGGCGGGAGCCTCGATCGCCGGCAGCCGCACGGTGAACTCGCTGCCCTGGCCGGGCGTGCTCTGCGCCTCGATCGTGCCGCCGTGCAGCTCGACCAGCCGGCGCACCAGCGTCAGCCCGATGCCGAGCCCGCCGGCGCGCCGCTCGAGCGTGCGCTCGCCCTGCACGAACAGGTCGAACACGCGCGGCAGCAGCGCCGGCGCGATGCCGACGCCGTTGTCGCGCACCCGCAGCACGGCACGGCTGTCCTCGTGCGTCACGCGCACGTCGATGCGCCCGCCGGCCGGCGTGTACTTGATGGCGTTGGTCAGCAGGTTGGTCGTCACCTGCTCGATGCGCGTCGAGTCGGCGTCGATCCACACGCTGTCGGCGTCAACGTGCAGCGTGTGCTCGCGCGCCTCGCCGGTGACCGACAGCGTCTCGACGATGCGCCGCGCCACCACGCCGAGGTCGAGCGCGCCGCGCGACAGCAGCACCTTGCCCGAGATGACGCGCGCCACGTCGAGCAGGTCGTCCATCATGTGCGCGAGGTGGCGCGTCTGGCGCGCGATGATGTGGCGCGCGTCGACCGCCATCGGCGCGCCGGCGTCGACCCGGTTCAGCACCTCGACCGCCGAGGCGATCGCCGATAGCGGGTTGCGCAACTCGTGGCCGAGCATGGCGAGGAACTCGTCCTTGGCGCGGTTCGACGCCTCGGCCTCGAGCCGCGCCGACTGCTCGCGCTCGACCAGCGCGGCGCGCTCGCGCTCGACGCGCTCCTGCTCGGTCATGTCGACGCTGACGACGACCATCTCCTGCGCGCGGCCGTCGTCGCCGTAGCTGACCAGCACGCGCGAGGACAGCCAGCGTTCGCTACCGTCGGGCCGGGTGACGCGGTAGTCGATCGTCTCGCCGGCGCGACGCTGCTCGACCAGCGCGTGCAGCGCGTGCTCGACGCGGCCGCGTTCGGTGCGGTCGATGCGGCGCAGCCATTCATCGAGCGGGCTGGTGGCGTCGGGCAGGTCGGCCAGCGCGAAGCCGAACAGGTGTGCCATGCCCGGCGTCCAGGTCAGCCGGTCGGACTCGAAGCGGTAGCGCAGGAAGCCGACGTGGCCGGCCTCCTGCGCCAGGTCGACCAGATGCTGGCTCTCGCGCAGCCGCCGGTCGGCGGCCTGCAGGCGCGCCTCGGCGCGCTTCTGCTCGCTGATGTCGACCACCGCGCCGATGGCGCCGCGCGGCTGCCCGGCCGGCCCGCGCAGCGGCACCGCGTTGGCCAGCACCCAGGTCGGCTCGCGGCCGTCGATGCGTACCTCCAGCTCGGTGAGCGGCACCGCCTCGCCCTGCGCGGCGGCGCGCTGCAGCGGCTGCTCGGCGCGCTCGAGCGCGCGGCCGCGCGCGAGCACGGTCACGTTGCCGCCGGCATGCGCGGCGAGCTCGCCGAACAGCCGGTCCATCGCGGTGTTGTGCAGCACCACGCGGCACGCCGGGTCCTGCGCGAACGCCAGGCCGATCGGGCTGGCGGCGAACAGGGTCTCGAACTCGTCGGCCTTGATCTGCAGCCGCTCGCGCGCCGCCTCGTCGCGCAGTGCCGCCGCCTGCAGC
>JBLMVT010000530.1:0-3347 GCA_050256835.1 Betaproteobacteria bacterium
CGGCCTGGCGCGCTACCCGGCCACGGCCGGCGAGCCGGCGCTGCGCGCGGCCTGCGCCGCCTGGGTGCAGCGCCGCTACGGCGTGGCGCTCGACCCCGCGACGCAGCTGCTGCCGGTCAACGGCTCGCGCGAGGCGCTGTTCGCGCTGGCGCAGACCGTCGTCGACCCGACCCGGCCGGGCGCGACCGTCGTCTGCCCGAATCCCTTCTACCAGATCTACGAGGGCGCGGCGCTGCTCGCCGGCGCGCAGGTCGCCTACGCGAACAGCGACCCGGCGCGCAACTTCGCGGTCGACTGGTCGCAGATCGACGACGCGACCTGGGCGCACACCCAGCTGCTCTACGTCTGCTCGCCGGGCAACCCGACTGGCGCCGTCATGCCGCTGGACGAATGGCAGCGCCTGTTCGCGCTGTCGGACCGCCACGGCTTCGTCATCGCCAGCGACGAGTGCTATTCCGAGATCTGGTTCGGCGACGCCGCGCCGCTCGGCGCGCTCGAGGCCGCGGCGCGGCTCGGCCGCGGCGATTTCCGCCGCCTGGTCGTGCTGACCAGCCTGTCCAAGCGCTCGAACGTGCCGGGGCTGCGCTCGGGCTTCGTCGCCGGCGACGCCGCGCTGCTGAAGGACTTCCTGCTCTACCGCACCTACCACGGCAGCGCGATGGGCCCGCCGGTGCAGCAGGCGAGCCTCGCCGCCTGGAACGACGAGGCGCACGTCGAGGCGAACCGCGCGCTGTACCGGACGAAGTTCGCGCAGGTCACGCCGCTCGTCGCCTCCGTGCTCGACGTCGCGCTGCCCGACGCCGGCTTCTACCTATGGGCGCGCACGCCGGTCGACGACGTGACGTACGCGCGCGGGCTGCTCGCTCAATACAATGTCGCGGTCCTGCCGGGCAGCCTGCTCGCGCGCGAGGCGCACGGCAGCAACCCGGGTGCGAACCGCATCCGCCTCGCCCTCGTCGCCGGCGTCGACGAATGCCTCGAAGCCGCCCGACGTATCGTTGACTACACCCGAACGCTATGACCGCCCAACTCCAATCGATCGTCGACGCCGCCTGGGAGCAGCGCGCCAACCTGCCCGCCGCCGCCTCGCCCGAGCTGCGCGAGGCGGTCGAGCACGTGATCGCCGACCTCAACAAGGGCCGCCTGCGCGTCGCCGAGCGCCAGGCGGTCGGCCAGTGGACGGTGAACCAGTGGGTCAAGAAGGCGGTGCTGCTGTCGTTCCGCCTTAACGACAACGTCGCGCTGCACGCCGGCGACCTGACCTTCTACGACAAGGTGCCGACCAAGTTCTCGCACCTCGACGAGGCCGAGCTGCGCGCCACCGGCGTGCGCGTCGTGCCGCCGGCGGTCGCCCGGCGCGGCAGCTACATCGCGAAGAACGTCGTGCTGATGCCGAGCTACGTCAACATCGGCGCCTATGTCGACGAGGGCACGATGGTCGACACCTGGGCCACCGTCGGCTCGTGCGCACAGATCGGCAGGAACGTGCACCTGTCGGGCGGGGTAGGCATCGGCGGCGTGCTCGAGCCGGTGCAGGCCGGCCCGACGATCATCGAGGACAACTGCTTCATCGGCGCGCGCAGCGAGATCGTCGAGGGCGTGGTGGTCGAGGAGAACTCGGTCATCAGCATGGGCGTGTACATCGGCCAGAGCACGAAGATCTACGACCGGGCGACCGGGTCAGTGACATATGGCCGCATTCCGGCCGGCTCGGTGGTGGTCTCCGGCAGCCTGCCTGCTGCGTCCGGCCAGTACAGTCTGTACTGCGCGGTGATCGTCAAGCAGGTCGATGCGGGCACGCGTGCCAAGACCAGCATCAACGAGCTGCTGCGCGCCTGAGCCCGGCCCGGCCGGGTCCACCAACGCAGGGGAACAGCACCGATGAGCAGCAACGCCAGCGGCGGCAACGGGAACATGGAGCGCGTGCTCCGGCTGATGTCCGAGAAGCGGGCGTCGGACGTGTATCTGTCGGCCAACATGCCGATCCTGATCAGGATCAACGGTCAGATGCTGCAGCTGTCGGACCAGCCGCTGACGACGCAGCAGCCGCGCCAGCTGCTCGCCGAACTGCTGACGCCGAACCAGCTCGAGGAGCTCGACGACACCGGCGAGCTGAACATCGGCATCGGCATGAACAAGATCGGCAGCTTCCGGCTGTCGGCATTCCGCCAGCGCGGCTCGATCGCGGCGGTGTTCCGCTGCATCCCGTTCGAGATCCCGACGCTCGACACCCTCAACCTGCCGCCGATCCTGTCGCAGCTCGTGCTCGAGAAGCGCGGCCTGATCCTGATGGTCGGCGCCACCGGCACCGGCAAGAGCACGACCCTCGCCTCGATGCTCGAGGAGCGCAACCGCAACCTCGCCGGGCACATCCTGACGATCGAGGATCCGATCGAGTTCCTGTTCAGCAACAAGAAGTCGCTGGTCAACCAACGCGAGGTCGGCCGCGACACGCAGTCGCTGCAGATCGGCCTGAAGAACGCGCTGCGCCAGGCGCCCGACTGCATCTTCATCGGCGAGATCCGCGATCGCGAGACGATGACGATGGCGATCAGCTACGCCCTGTCGGGCCACCTCGTGCTGTCGACCCTGCACGCCAACAACAGCTACCACGCGCTCGGCCGCATCCTGTCCTTCTACACGCCCGAGGCGCGGCCGGCGCTGCTGTCGGACCTGTCGTCGGGGCTGAAGGCGATCGTCTCGCAACGGCTGGTGCGCGCCACCGCCGGCGGGCGCATCCCGGCGGCCGAGGTGATGATCAACTCCAAGCTGATCTCCGAGCTGATCGAGCAGAACGACTTCACCGGCATCAAGGAGGCGATGGAGAAGTCGCTGGCCGAGGGGTCGCAGACCTTCGAGCAGGACCTGGCGCGCCTCATCACCGAAGGCCGGATCACCCGCGAGGAGGGGCTCGCCTACGCCGACTCGCCGACCAACCTGATGTGGCGGCTAGCCAACGACCTGACGCCGCCCTCTCGCGCCGCGCAGGCCGCGGCCAAGGAGGAGAGCGACGAGGCGTCGTTCACCGACATCACGCTCGACGTGCGCGAGGACCGCACCACCGGCTACTCCTCGACCGGCTTCTCGACGATCCGGTGAAGCGGGTTCGATGTCGCGCACCCTCGCCCTGCTCGAGGCGCTGATCGCGCGCCGCTCGACCACCCCCGACGATGCCGGCTGCCAGGCGCTGATCGCCGAACGGCTGGCGCCGCTCGGCTTCGACTGCGAGACGCTCGCCTTCGGCCCCGAGGACGCGCGCGTGACCAACCTCTGGGCGCTGCGGCGCGGCGCCGGCGCCGGGCCGACGCTCGTCTTCGCCGGCCACACCGACGTGGTGCCGACCGGGC